>ONED01000044.1 GCA_900316755.1 uncultured Eubacteriales bacterium | reverse complement strand
CACGAAAAAATGTTTGAGCTTTGCGAGTTCTTTTGAGTGCTTGTATAATAAAATTTCTAAAATGCATCCGTCTAGACTTTCTACAATCCTGAGCCTTGCCATTTGAGCATACAGTTTATCTGAAAATCTGAGGTTGCTCACACAACTTTTTGATAGATACTTTTTCAAAAAACAGAGTGCAAGGAAATACAAGAAGATTGCAGATAAAAGAAAAAGCCCTTGGTAGCGGCGTGTGTGCCGACTGCCTCAGACCCGATGAGACCGATTTCGCTATTGCGACAGTTCCCTTTCTCTATAAAACTATTTTCAAATGACTCATAGGGGAATCGAACCCCTGATTCCGCCGTGAGAGGGCGACGTCTTAACCGCTTGACCAATGAGCCTTAAAATGCAGGAGATGGGACTTGAACCCACACAAGCGCAATGCTTACAAGATCCTTAGTCTTGCTCGTCTGCCAGTTCCGACACTCCTGCATATGAAATGTGCCCCTGCGCTCCCGCTGGGCACATTTGCTATTATATCTATGCTCTTATGATTTGTCAACACTTTTTTTGACTTTTTCCATTCAGTTTCTCTTTAAGCCAATTTTGACTTTGCAAGTTCTGCCAATGTTGCAAATCCCTGCGCATCATTCACTGCCATGTCAGCCAGAATCTTTCTATTGATTTCTACACCGGCTGTCTTTAACCCGTGCATCATTTTGCTATAAGACAATCCATTCATTCTTGCTGCTGCGTTGATACGTGCAATCCATAACTGTCTCATCTGACGCTTGCGCTGCTTTCTTCCAGCATATGCAGATGTCAGTGCTCTCATAACGGACTGTTTTGCAACTCTGTATTGTTTTGATCTGGCTCCTCTGTAACCCTTTGCCAATTTTAATGTTCTATTGTGTCTCTTTTTGGCGTTCATTCCGCCTTTCACTCTTGCCATGTCTTTCTAATCCTCCTTCAAACTTACTCCAAATCTTATAAGTATGGTAATACCTTCTTCATGTTCTTTACATTTGTAGCATCTGTAATCGTTGCCTGTCTGAGATTTCTTTTTCTCTTTGTAGACTTCTTAGTTAAGATATGGCTCTTGTAAGCTTTATTTCTTTTTAATTTACCTGTAGCTGTTTTTTTGAAGCGCTTTGCAGCCGCTCTATTTGTTTTTAATTTTGGCATGATGTTTTCCTCCTTAATAAATGCTCTTATTTTTAACGTTTTTCAGTTAAAACCATGCTGATGCTTCTGCCTTCGAGTTTCGCAGGCTTTTCCACAACCGCTATGTCCTTCATCATATCTGCGACATCGTCTAAGATATGTTTGCTGGTAGCCATGTGAGCCATCTCTCTTCCTCGAAAACGTAAAGTAATTTTTACTTTATCACCCTTCTGAATGAACTTTTTCGCACTGTTTACTTTTGTGTTTAAATCGTTCTTATCAATATTGGGTGAGAGACGCACTTCTTTTACGTCAACCGTTTTTTGCTTTTTCTTCGCTTCCTTTTCTTTTCTGGTCATCTCATATTTGTATTTACCGTAATCGATAATCTTACAAACGGGTGGCTTCGCTGTCGGAGCAATCTTCACTAAGTCTAACTCAGCTTCCTCTGCAAGCTTAAGTGCCTCCCTCGCTGACATGATACCTAACTGGTCGCCATTTTCTCCGATTACACGGACTTCCTTGTCTCTGATTTGTTCGTTAATCATTAATTCGCTAATGGTAGTTGCACCTCCAATAAAATAATCCTTACTTTACTCTGCTTTGCGTAAAAAAAATGAATAGCATTTACTATCCACTCCATCTCTGCACACTCCAGCTACACACACTACTTTCATTATGCATCAATATTCAACCATTGGTCACACGCTTATGCCAAGGTGAGAGTGGAACTCTGCTTTCTTTTTCGCTTCACGCATTGATATCTTAGCACAAGCATGCAACCCTGTCAACCAATTTTTTCAAAATATTTACCGCAATCTCACATTCACATAACTTCTGCCTGATACGGTCTTATTAAAGACAATGGAACACACAACGATAATGGTTCCGATTAAGAATCCTATCCAATTGAAGCAGGCAGTCAGCACGAGGAGCAAAAGTCTCATAAATTTCAGCGCATATCCAAGTTCAAAGTTGGGCTGCGTATAATTTGCCACCGCAACAAAAGCCATATATAACATGACCTCGGAATTGAACCACCCGGACCGGACAGAAAATTCTCCCATTACAATGCCGGCAATAACGCTAAGCGGAGTGCTGAGCATACTCGGCGTATTCATGGCTGCAAGCCGAAGTCCGTCAATTGCCAGCTCCAAAATGAGCAACTGATAAATCAGCGGAATATTGACCGTGTCTTTCAAGGCCACAAACTGAAACACCTCCGGAAGCCAGTTCAAATTCTGCATAAACAGCAAAAATAATGGAGTCAGAAATACGGTTCCTATCGTAATCAATCCCCTTGCCACCTTCAGATACACATTGGTAATCGTCGGGAAATAGTAATCATTTGCCTCTTCGATAATGTCAAAAATGGAAGTCGGCAATATCAGCGCGGATGGGGAATTGTCCACCAAAATCACGATTTTCCCCTCTAAGAGGCACGCAGCCGCCGTGTCCGGTCTCTCCGTAAACTTAAATTTCGGAAACGGATTAAACCATTTCCGTTTAAATAATGCTTCCGCCAGACTCTGCTGGTTCATGCGGAGTGCATCACAGTCAATGGAATTCAATTTATCTGTTATTTTTTCAAGGAGTCCCTCATCTACCCGGTCGGACAGATAACAGAGAGTCACGTCTGTTCTGGAGCTTCTGCCCACGTCAAACATCTTCATAACAAGATGGGAGTCGCGGATTCTTCTCCGAATCAGGGCGGTATTAAATACAATCGTTTCCACAAATCCGTCTCTGGACCCCCTGAGCGATTTGTCCTTTTCCGGTTCTTCCACACTCCTTGCCGGATAGGTGCGGCAGTCAATGGCAATGCACGCCTCATATCCTTCCACAAACAGACAGGTGACTCCTGACAGAATATTCCGGATAATCGCATCAAAATCCGTAATAACATCCACTTCCACATAGGATACTGCCAGTTTTGAAAATCCGGTTGCGGTACTTGGCATATCCTCTTTCTTAATCATAAAGAAAGAAGTCATCAGCTTCTGCATCGTATCGTCTTTCATAAATCCGTCTATAAAATAAAAAGCAGCCTTTCTCTCCCCGATAATAATATCCCGCTGTATTATATCAAAGCTTTCCCTGACCGGCAGAATCGTATTGAGATAATTCACGTTCTCTTCCAGAGTCGGAAACACATTCCCGTATTCACTCATAAAAAAACCTCCGCATCGTAATCTTATCCTTAGAATTACCAAATGCGGAGATTTTATGTGACATCTAAATTTTATTTTCCGGTTGAACCAAATCCGCCTGTGCCGCGCACGGTATCACTCAGTTCCTTTGCTTCTTCAAATTCCACCGCTAAAAACGGAACTACGACAAGCTGAGCAATCTTCTGCTGTGGCGTCACCGTGCGAACCGTCTCACTGTCGTTGTGAAGTGCAACGCACACCGGTCCCCGGTAATCTGCATCAATGACCCCGACACAGTTTGCAGGCCGCAGTCCCTCTTTCGCAGACAATCCGCTCCTCGCGAAAACGCCTCCCCAGTATCCTTCCGGAATCTCCATAGCGACGCCGGTATGAATCATCACCGTCTCATGTGGCTTGATTTCGATTGCCTCCTTTACATCTGCAAACAAATCATATCCTGCCGCATAGGCACTCCCTCTCTCCGGAAGTCTTGCCGTATCACTTAATTTCATGATTTTAATCTTCATGTTTCGCTTCTCCTTTATTCACAGCCATCATCGTGGAACACGACTGTCCCTGCTTTCAATGAATCCGGAACATCAATGACTCTCTGGTTGGAACTTCCGACCCAGTGCAGATTCACATCTTTCTTCGCCACGACAAACTCTCCGTCCACGAGTACATCCAGATAATCTACAATCTTCATCTGCTTTACTTCTTCCCACATAGAGCCGGTGTAGAGCCAAATCGTCTTTTTCGGAAAACGTTCCCGAATCTCCTTTGCCAGCTGTGTAACATCGTAGGCATTTGCCATATGCAGAGGATCCCCGCCGCTGAAGGTGATGCCGTGGACATAATCCTTGCTAAGCTCTGTAAAAATCTCCTGTTTTGCCGCTTCGTCAAAATCCAGTCCCCCGTTCGGATCCCATGTGACCGGATTCTGGCACTCCTTACAGCAATGGGAGCATCCTGCTACCCACAGCACGACACGAAGCCCGTCACCGTTTAGCATATCATCCTTCGTAATATTGTGATATCGCATGTTACATCGATTTCCTTTCCGCTATTTCTGCCATCTTTGCATCATTCAGACGCGTGTCTCCCTTTACACGGGAGTAGGACAGATATCCATTCATACGGTCAATCTTTGTAAGATTCTTGCTTCCGCATTTCGGGCAGACATCCATAGACAACTCTTCATGTCCGCAGTCATCACAATATGCAAGAGAAAGATTTACCCCTTCATAGAATCCCATATCCATGGCACGGCGTACCAATGCTTTGATTGCCTCTTTATTATAATTAATCGGATATTTTACATACTGAATCTTTCCGCCATTGCACAAATCCCAGAATCGTCCCTCTAAATCCTGCTTTTGAATCGGAGTAATATCCTCTGTTACATGACAGTGAAAACTATTGCTTACATATTCTCTGTCCGATACATTCTCAATAATCCCGTATTTCTTGCGGAACTGCTGTACCTGTACACCGCAGAGATTCTCTGCCGGAGTACCGTAAATCGCGTACAAATGTCCGTCTTCTTCTTTGAACTGTATTACCTTTTTATTGATATACTCCAGAACCTCCAGCGCAAACTGTCCGTCTTCCGCCAAAGATTTTTTGTTATGAAGCTGCTGCAGCTCATTCAAAGCAGTGATTCCAAAGGAAGCCGTCGCAGATTTTAACAGTGGTTTAATCTTGTCATACAATCCCAGCTTTCCACCGTAAAAGCCGCCTTCGCAATATGCAAGCGGGTTTGTAGAAGCCTTCATCTCTCCCAGATAATCATAGGTACGGATATGAAGCTGGCGAATCAGTTCCAGATAATAATCCAACACTTCATAAAAATCTTTATTCTCCTGTTTTGCCTTCGCATAAATCATAGGAAGGTGGAGACTGACTGCACCAATGTTAAATCTTCCCACAAAAACAGGAGTGTCATTTTCATCGGCAGGATTCATGCCGCCTCTCTCATACCACGGCGAAAGGAATGCACGGCAGCCCATAGGGCTTACAATCTTCCCATAACGCTTATACATGCTCGCAACATACCCTTTTCCGGTCAGGCTCAGCCAGTCAGGATACATGGTCTTTCTGGAGCACTCAATTCCTGCCTCAAATACATCCTCCAGCTCTTTTCCCGGACCGTGCAGGTTCTCGTCATATAAAAATACAATCTTCGGGAAGAGAACCGGTTTTTTGTGTCCTTTCTTTCCCTGCCCGTTCTGGCGTACCTTCAGCATCGTAATCGTTGCCAGTTTTCCATATTTGGAAGTGTTCGTGCCGGCTGTCACGGTAATAAACGGATAGTCCCCTCTGCTGGAAGAAACAGAGTTAAACTTATATTCCCAGCCTTGGAATCCCTGCTCCATCTCTTTTTCCAAATCTGCCCACGCAACTTCTTCTGCTTTTTCCTCTGAAAGTCCCAAATCACGATACTTCTGAATCAATTTCTTATGAGACTTCTCTGCATAGGGCGCTAAAATATCGTCCACGCTCGGCACAGTGAATCCGCCGTACTGCTGGCTTGCCGCACTCAGAACGATGTCTCCGATAACATCGAATGCAGTGTCCAGTGTCTTCGGCTCATTATACCAGAGATTTCCCATCTCAAATCCACCGGTCAACACATTCTGCACATCAAACAGACAGCAGTTCATCGTGTCCCTTCTTGCAGACATATCATGAATGTAAATATAACCTTCCCGGATGGCCTGAATCTCTTCCACCGTCAGGAAGAATTTCTTGTATAATTCTTTATTTAACTCATTAAAGATAAGACTTCTCTTTGTCGATACCAGCGCACTGTCTGTATTGCTGTTTTCCTTATCCCCAATATACATAATAGACTGGCTCTTTTTATACACCTCGTCCAGCATCTGAACAAAATCCTGCTTGTAATTCCGATAATCCCGATAGCTTTTTGCCACAACCGGATTGACCGCTTCCAGTGCACCCTCTACCACATTGTGCATCTGTGCAATCTGAATCTCCTGAAGCCCCATTTTTTTCACTTCATTTTCCACAAATTTGCAGATAAAGTCCAGTTCTTCCTGCGTAAACTTCACCAACGCGCGATATGCCGATTTATTCACCGCCACAACGATTTTCTGAACATTAAAATCTTCTTTCGTACCGTCTTTCTTGACTACTTTAATCATTTCGCCCTCTCCTTTCGTATGTTCTGTTTCACTATATTTAGTATTATTTTTCATTTTCAATCACTATATACAGTATTCCCGTGTGCTTTTAATATTATCATTCCCATAATCTTTCGTCAACAGGAATCCCTCAAAAATAATATACAAATTTCAGCACTTTTTTCTCGTTGATTTTTGGTGAAAAATAAATTTATTCATCATCCTCCAGGATATACGGCGTTGCCTGGTACACATAGTAATTTATCCAGTTGGTATAAAGATTGTTGGCATGGGAACGCCATGTAAGGAGCGGCTTCTTCTCCGGGTTATCCTCCGGATAATAATTTTTCGGAATCTCAATTTCAAGTCCTTTCTTTTTATCCCGCATATACTCATTGTGCAGTGTTACGCGGTCGTACTCAGGATGCCCCATCACATAAATCTGCTTTCCTTCCTCTGCCATGGCAAGAAATACACCCACTTCATCCGATTCTGCCAGCACGGTCAGACGTTTCTCCTGCTTAATCCACTCTGTGGGCACAGTCGTATGCCTTGAGTGCGGTGCAAAGAACACATCATCAAAGCCCCGGACGAGCGGCGTTTTTCTATTTTGTACCCGATGCTCAAACACTCCGAATACCTTCTTTTCCAACTGCACTTTATTGATTCCGAAGTGGTAATAAAGTCCTGCCTGCGCACCCCAGCAGAGATGTACCGTCGAGGTAACATGCGTCTTCGTCCACTCCATAATCTCCTTCAGTTCTTCCCAGTAATCCACCTCTTCAAACGGCATCTGCTCCACCGGAGCTCCGGTGATAATAAAGCCGTCAAATCTCTGTTTCCGGATTTCCTGAAACGGCACATAAAATTTATTCAGATGGCTGGTGGACGTATTTTTTGACTCATGACTGGACACATTCACAAAAACCACATCTACCTGAAGCGGCGTATTGGACAGGGAACGCAGAATCTGAAGCTCTGTATCCTCTTTCAGCGGCATCAGATTCAAAAGCCCTACTTTTAGTGGCCGGATATCCTGAGACATGGCTCGCGTCTCGTCCATTACAAATATATTCTCCCGCTCTAAAATTTCCTTTACAGGTAAATCATTCTGTACTCGAATCGGCATTGTCTATTTCTCCTTCTCCTCAGTTTTGTCTTTTTCACTTTTTGCCGGAAGAAAATTTCCGGCATCATCTATCTTATTTTTTTCGTCATAGCTTTCTGTATCCGTCGGTAGTTTTTTGTGCTCCAGCTTTTGATAAATAAAGGTCTTCCCAATATAGTACAGCACGGCAAATGTCGGAACCCCCACAATCATGCCGACTACACCAAACAGACCTCCGCCCAGCAAAATCGCAAATACGACCCAGAATGCAGAAAGCCCTGTAGAATCTCCCAAAATCCGGGGACCGATAATATTGCCGTCCAACTGCTGCAGCAATAAAATAAAGATGATAAAATAGATTCCCTTGACCGGATCCGCCAACAAAATCAATATCGTACTCGGAATCGCTCCAATATAGGGACCGAAGAACGGAATCACATTCGTCACACCGACAATCACACTTACAAGAAGGGCATACGGCATCTTCAAAATACTGACTCCGATAAAGCAGAGAACACCGATAATCGCCGAGTCAATCAACTTTCCGATAAGAAAACCGCCGAAGATTTCGTTGCTCTTTTTGGCAATATGTAAAGTCTGATTTGCACGTTTCGGTGGCATCAGGGCATAAATCAGTTTTCTGCTTTGTCCCAAAAACATTTCCTTACTATATAATACATAAACAGATACGATAAGACCAATCAGAATGTCCATCACACCATTTACAACACTGATAACGCCTGTCGTAAGTCCTGTCATCAATGCGTTGGTCTGTCTGAGCAAATCTGTCTCGACCCATGTTTCAAATGTCTCCCGACCCTTTATCAGAATATTTTCTAAAATATTACGGAATGCCTCATCGCCCTCCTGTAGCTTAGTCAGATAATCGATGACATTCTGAATCTGTCCCGGAAGCGCCATCACCAAATCCCGGATGCTTTTTATAAGCTCCGGAATCAGCATCTGAAACAATGCCGCGATCACCGCAGCCGCGAACAATAGCGCCGCCAGAATCCCGATACTTCTCGAAGCACCCCGCACCCATTTCTCCTGTTCCATGCGCCGTCCGAAAATCTTCTTCACATATTTCTCTACCAGTTTTACTATAGGATTTAACAGGTACGCAAATACCAATCCATAGATAATCGGTTTTACAATATTTAGGACGCGTAAGAAAAACGCAGAGATATAGTCAAAACGTAAAAGTGCAAAGTAAAATACGATACTTGCCGCTATTACAAGAAAAGCAGTCATTCCTTTTCTGAAATGTTCTTTTAATTTCAAACCACCCGTTTCTTCCGAAGCAGTTTCCCTGCTAAAATCTTCCATCTTTATCATCCTTTCACACATTAGTGCTATTATACCTTTTCTTGCTCTTTTCCGTCAACTATCTTACCACAAAAAAGAGCCCGCAAGCGAACTCTTTTTTTGCATTTCTTTATTTTGTATCTTTTTCAAATGTTGCACATTCGGTTTCATCTGAATGACAAGCATCATTTCCGCCGACACTGATTTTGCCTGCATGGCACTTGCATGAATCATTATACTGACACTCCGTTGCCAGGCAGTGAATATTGCTCGTTGCAGACGCTTCGCGCATAGAATTGGAATACTCGTTCCCTTTCTTTTCTACAAAGCTTGCACAGCTTGTGTCTTTCGCTGTCTGTGCAGAGCTTCCGGCTACCTCGATTGCATCCAAATCACAGTATTCATTTTTATTGTGCACACAAGTGTGTACGTTACATCTTAATTCCGGCATAACCATACCTCCTTTTTTCGGATTTTACCTACAAAATTTAGTATGGATTCTTTTTTCAGATTTATACATGTTTTCGAATGTCGGAAATCATCACAAACAGTGCAAAAAATTCTCTCACCATATAATTAAGAAAGACCACGGGATTCGTCGTCGCCGGAAGTGCAAACACATTTCGGTAACCAATCGCCCGGGCTATCTTCATAGACCGGTAAATATGGAAATTATTGGTCACAATTCCGACTTTATCCTTTTTCACGTCGTCCACAAAAGAACAACAAAACTCCAGATTTTCCCATGTTGTTGTAGAACAATCTTCCATGCGGATACGCTCTTTTGCCACACCACAGGACTGCAGATATTCAGCCATTGCCTCTGCCTCTGAAATCTCCTCCCCTTTTTCTCTTCCTCCGGACACAATACAGATGGTCTGCGGATTTTCCTGAAGATAGAAAAGTCCTTTATCCAGGCGTCTTTTCAGTGAATCCGTAATACGCCTGCCGCGAATCTGGGCACCAAGAATCACAATATATTTGAGTTTCTTCTGTGGCACCACTACCATCTCACATAGAATCAAAATTTCAGCAAGGAAAAAGATGACCCAGCAGATTCCCAGCACAAAAAGCAGGACTTTATCAAACCAATCCGTTGTGAAGCGCACCAAAACGCTAAGCCCCAGATTCGCTCCTCCGAGCAAAATCCAAAACCATGCAAACGTACTGTTTAATTTTTTGGAATACCATCCCAGAAAGAAATAGTACAAAAGGCATAGCATCCCAAACGCTGCAAATCCCGTTTCCATAATATCATTTTACCTGCCACAACATTTTTTATACTTCTTACCGCTTCCGCACGGACACGGATCATTCCTGCCCACTTTCTTTTCCTTCCGAATCGTACCGGATTCTTTTTGTTCTTTATACAATTCTTTTCTTTTTTCTTCTGAAAAGATGTTTCCCCACTGCGGCAGCTCATACAGCCAGTCAGCCTTTGCAGCAACCATGTTCTTGTATAATTTTTCTTTATCAAATGCAAGACTTACAACCGTATCCTCTTCCATTTCCTCAATCGGATTTTCTTCTTTTAAGCTCTCATTAATACCATCCAAAAATCCGGTCATTGTAAACACTTCTATTCCATATTTTTCCGCAAGCTCTTTTACGGTTCCCTTTACTTCTTCATCCGGGTTCTCCAGTAATTGCTCATAAATCCCTTTTTCAATCTCAAAATACTTTCCCCAGAATCTCTGCAGGGCACCTTTGTCCATCTGTTGTGAATAAGCGGTATCTCTCCACTCTTTTAATAATGCCATATCTCTATCTCCTTTGTATTTAAAATGCGTCTTATTTTTGTATGATAACATTCTGACCCGTTTTGGTCAATACCTTGCCTCGCTTTTCTCTTATCCAGATACTCCTGTATTGTGAGTATCTCATTGGAACTCTTCTTCCCTTCTTCCGTCATATCTGCCTCCTTAATATCCGCCAAATTCCCACTATACTAATCTATGATGACACCTCCGATGTTATGTTTTTTTCTGTAATTTTTCATTTTTTCTTGACATATGATAAGCAATGCGAATACACTAGTAGTAATTGTTAAAGGAGAGATGATTTATGGAACACTTAATGATACCGGCCAATTACCGTTCCCCGCTCACGATTCGGGAGACGGAGGTGGCCATCAAAGAAATCAAAGACCATTTTGAAAAAGCACTTGCCAAATCTCTGCATCTGACACGGGTCTCTGCCCCTTTATTTGTCAAGCCTGAATCCGGGTTAAACGACAATTTAAACGGAGTAGAACGTCCTGTTGCATTCGGAATTAAAGAGCAGGGTGACAGTGAAGTAGAGATCGTACACTCCCTTGCCAAATGGAAACGCTACGCACTGAAACGCTATGGTTTTCACTCAGGAGAAGGGCTTTACACCGATATGAATGCAATCCGCCGGGATGAAGATACGGATAATCTCCATTCGATTTATGTGGACCAGTGGGATTGGGAAAAAGTGATTTCAAAAGAAGAAAGAAACACCGCAACCCTGCAGCACACTGTGCGCAAGATATACGCGGCTCTTCGGGAGACCGAGGACTTTATTTCCAGAAGATATAATTACATAGAGCCTATTCTGCCGGAGGAGATTACATTCATCACCTCTCAAGAGCTGGAGGATATGTATCCGGATAAGACACCGAAAGAGCGAGAACGGCTGATTGTCAAGGACAAGGGCGCCGTATTTATTTCCCAAATTGGGAAGTATCTGGTTTCCGGAGAAAAACACGATGGGCGTGCACCGGACTACGATGACTGGGAGTTAAACGGAGACATCATCGTATACTATCCGGTTCTGGATATTGCGTTGGAACTTTCTTCCATGGGCATCCGGGTAGATGAAGAAGCCTTAAAACGCCAGCTAGAGATTGCAGGCTGTCCTGAGAGAGCAGAACTGGATTTTCAAAAAGCGCTTTTGAATCATGAGCTTCCGTATACCATCGGCGGTGGACTGGGGCAATCCCGTATCTGCATGTTCTGCCTGCGGAAAGCTCACATCGGAGAAGTGCAGTCTTCCATCTGGCCTTCCGACATTATAAAGGCAGCGTCCGAAAACGGAATTGAATTATTATAAAGCAAAAACTTCCCAAAGAGGAATCTTATCACCCTTCTTCGGGAAGTTTTCTTTTTCTGTTTTCCCTTTTATTTCCAATCAGAAAAATGTCTACAACCGGAAGAAATATTCCAGTGCATCTAAAAGAGCGCTTTTGTAGGTCATTTTCTTCACACCTTCTGCTGCAACAATATCCACACTTCCAATCTGTTCTCCATTCAGAAAATACTGCGCCTCCCCGACCTTCTGTCCCTCTTCAATGGGTGCTTCTAACTCTTCTTCAATCACCACTTTTCGTTCTATGGCGTTTAAATCTGCACCGGTCGTATCGATATAGGCAAACGGGGATTCCTGTCTGACATTCACCTGCTTTTCTTCTCCCTGTTTTACCGCAGCCGGTTCCACCAAAGGAGCGTCCTTCTCTTCGAATTTATTACATTTTCCAAATCCGTATGTCAAAAGCGTAACTGCATCTTTATTTCGCACTTTACTGTCATCTGCCGCCATAATCACCGCAATCAGTTCCGTACCATCCTTCTCTGCCGTGGCAGAAATACAAAACTTGGCCTCACTGGTGGAACCTGTTTTCAGTCCCGTTGCATACTCATAATGTCGCACCAGTTTATTGGTATTTGTAAGTCCAAACTCAGATGACCCCTTCTTTGTCGTATGGGTAATATTTTCCTGCCAAATCATACAGTAATCCCGAATCTTCGGGTACTTTGTAATCAGCTCCCGTGACATCAGTGCAATATCTCTCGCCGTCGTCAGATGTCCCTCGGCAGGCAGACCGTTACAGTTCACAAAATGGGTGTTCGTCATACCCAGCCCCTCTGCTCTCTGATTCATCTGCGACACAAATTCCGTCTCACTTCCGCATATGTACTCCGCCATCGTCACACAGGCATCATTGGCACTCGCCACAGAAATACATTTCATCAGCGTATCTACCGTCTGCACCTCTCCCGGCTCCAGATAAACCTGAGAACCTCCCATAGAGGCAGCATACTCAGAAGTCGTTACCTCATCCTCCAATTTGATTTTCCCTGCTTCTAACGCATCAAAAATCAGAAGCAATGTCATAATTTTAGTCACGCTTGCCGGCGGACGCTTTGAATCCGCATCTTTCTCGTAGAGCACCTGCCCGGTAGAAGCCTCCATAAGCAATGCTGACGGTGCGGATATCTCCACCCCTGCTGCCTGCTCCGTTGCCTCTTCTGCTGACTCTTTCGCACTCTCTGCTTCCTCTGCCGTCGTCCCCTCAGATGTTTCCTCAGCAAACACAGGCTGAATGCACAATATGACACATAACAATAAGGTTAAAAACCGTTTCATAACCACCGCTCCGCATTTCGATTGTTACCAGTATATGAAACAGCGTTGAAAAATAGAACCTACATCAACGGTGCAACCAGTCTGAGAACTCTGCCGACCACACGTTCCACGATACTTCTGGAGTGGAGATTCGTAATCGTCACCTTTTCACATTTTTTCAATGTATCCTGAAAATCCCGTTCAATCTCCCATACTACCGGATTGTTATAGATGAAAGCACCACATTCAAAATGATGGTAGAAGCTCCGATAATCCAGATTAATCGTCCCCACTGTTGCCGTGTCATTATCAGATACGAACACTTTTGCATGTACAAATCCCGGCGTATACTCATAAATCTGCACACCCGCCTGTATCAGCTCCTCATAATAGGTCTTAGCCAGAATAAAGGCATACCATTTATCCGGAATGTGAGGCATGATAATGATAACTTCAATCCCACATTTCGCCGCAAACGTCAGGGTAGTCAGCATTTCGCTGTCCAAAACCAAATACGGAGTCATAATATGCACATATTTTTTTGCATGATTTAAAATATGGAAATAGACCTGCTCCCCGATAATTTCCTTATCAAAAGGACTGTCACCGTACGGAAGTACAAACCCAAGCTCCCGCTTGATATCCAGCGACTTCGGGGTAAGATACTTTTCATAATTCTCCGGCTGCCTCTGGGTAATATTCCACATTTGCAGAAACAGAATCGTAAAATTCTGTACCGCTTCCCCCTCCAGCATGACAGCCGTATCCTTCCAGTGTCCGAAGCGCTCCTTTTCGTTGATATATTCGTCTGCCAGATTCACGCCTCCGGTAAACGCGACCTTTCCATCGATGACACAGATTTTCCTGTGGTCCCGATTGTTCTGATAGGAAGAAAGCACCGGTCTCACCGGGCTGAACGATTTACACTTCAGTCCGTATTTTTTCATTTGTTTATCAAAGTGATATGGCAATTGCAGAATACCGCACATTCCGTCATACATGAACCGCACTTCCACACCGGCATTCACCTTTTCCACCAGAATGTCAAGGATTGCGTCCCACATGATTCCTTCCTCGACGATGAAATATTCCAGAAAAATAAAATGCTGCGCCTTCTTTAACTGTTTTTTCATCTCCTCGAACTTTTCTTCACCGGAGGCGAAATATTTTACTGCCGTATTCCGGTGTACCGGAAACGATACCTGCTGGCTGAGATAATGAGCCAGATTCGCGTTTGCAGGTTTGGACACCCGGAGTGCCTCCAGTGTCTCCTCATCCTGCGTCATATATTCTTTTGTCTGTAAATTTAAATCCGCCAGCCTTTTTTCAATAAATCCGGTTCCCGGCATAATCTTCATAAACAGATAAAACACGGTTCCGAAAAACGGCATTACGAAAATCAGCAAAATCCAGGTTATCTTAAATGCCGGATTACTCTTGCTGTTAATAATATAAATCACAGAAATCATCTCCAGCACCAAAAATGCCGCATCAATATAGGCTGCATAGTCTTTCAGCCACGTCAGTGACGCAGAAAAGATTGCAATCTGAATCAGAACCAGGACAATCAGAACCGAAACACGGCTGAATACAATATTTACAATTCCTTTTTTTGCCTTTTTTACCGGTTTTTTATAATCCATACAAGCTCCTGCATTTCTCCTATTTCGGTAATTTAAATGAACTCTTTAAGGACACAATCCGGTTAAATACCAGTGCATCCGGTCTGGAATCCTTCGCGTCTACACAGAAATATCCATGTCTTACAAACTGGAAACTGTCATATGCTTTGACATCTCCAAAGCTCGGTTCCAGACAGCATTCTTTCAAGACAGTCAAGGAATTCGGATTCAGATTCAGAGAGCCATCCTCTTTATTGTATACTCCTTTTTCCTCATCCACAATGTTCTCATACAGGCGGACTTCCGCTTTTGTTGCAAACGGAGCCGGAACCCAGTGAATCGTTCCCTTTACTTTCCGCCCGGTAAACCCTGTTCCGCATTTTGTTTCCGGGTCATAGGTACAGTGAATCTCTGTCACTTTTCCCGTCTCGTCTTTTACAAAGCTTTCACATTTCACGAAATATGCATGCATCAGACGCACTTCATTGCCCGGGAACAAACGGAAGTACTTCTTCGGCGGCTCCTCCATGAAATCTTCCCTGTCAATGTACAGTTCTCTGCAAAATGGCACCTTGCGGAATCCAAGCTCCTCATTCTCAAGGTTATTTGCTACATCTAAATATTCCACCTGACCTTCCGGATAGTTGTCGATAATCAGCTTCACCGGATCCAGCACAGCCATCATACGTGGCTTTTTCAACTTCAAATCTTCGCGGATGCAGTACTCCAGCATCGCATAATCCACAGAACTGTTGCTCTTAGACACCCCGCACATCTCCACAAACATTTTAATGGATTCCGGAGTGAATCCACGTCTGCGCAGCGCTGCGATAGAGACGAGTCTCGGGTCGTCCCATCCGTCTACGATGCCTTCCTGTACCAGCTTTTTAATATAGCGTTTTCCGGTCACCACATTGGTCAGATACATTTTCGCAAACTCAATCTGTCTCGGTGCCGGGTCAAACTCACACTCTCTTACCACCCAGTCATAAAGCGGGCGATGGTCCTCAAACTCCAGCGTACAGATAGAGTGTGTGATTTTCTCAATGGCATCCTCAATCGGATGTGCAAAATCGTACATGGGATAAATGCACCATTTGTCTCCTGTATTGTGATGTGACATATGTGCCACACGATAAATAATCGGGTCACGCATATTGATATTCGGAGAAGCCATGTCAATCTTCGCGCGGAGTACTCTCTCCCCGTCTTCAAATTCCCCGTTCTTCATTCTCTCAAATAAGTCTAAATTTTCCTCAACGGAGCGTTCCCTGTACGGGCTGTTTTTCCCGGGCTCTGTAAGAGTACCGCGATATTCCCGAATTTCCTCTGCAGTCAAATCACAGACATATGCTTTTCCCTTTTTAATCAACTTCACAGCACATTCATACATGGTCTCAAAATAATCGGAAGCGAAGAACAGATTCTCCCTCCAGTCTGCCCCAAGCCATTTTACATCTTCCTGAATCGATTCCACAAATTCCATATCCTCTTTGGTTGGATTCGTGTCATCAAAACGCAAATGAAATGTCCCATTATATTTTTGTGCCAGACCATAATTCAGCAAAATCGATTTCGCATGCCCGATATGCAGATATCCGTTCGGCTCCGGCGGGAATCTTGTACATACAGTATCGTATACCCCTTCCTTTAAATCCTTTTCTATTTCCTGTTCAATAAAATTCTTTGAAACGACTTCCTTTTCCATCGTAGCCCTCCTCAAATTCCTTACATTATTTTGCTATTTTACCACAGATTCCATATTTGGACAAGATTTCTGCCCTGTTTTTAAAAAAACGAAGAGTCCGCAAGCGAACTCTCCGTTTCCAAAGCAAGCTGTCTAGGGGACTTGAACCCCCGACCTCCGCCTTACCAAGGCGACGCGCTACCGACTGCGCCAAGACAGCACACTGTCCTAAACGACAGTACTTTACTATACTACTATACGTTTCAAAGATTGTCAAACACTTTTTTCAAAAAGTTCCCCCATCTATAAACCATTT
>ONED01000029.1:23133-36785 GCA_900316755.1 uncultured Eubacteriales bacterium | reverse complement strand
TGATGTTTTATCAACAAGCGGCTAATGAAAGAAAATGCCCCGGAAAATCCAGGGCAAATGTTTTAATTATTTTGGGACATTTTCAAAAATGGTTGACAGTATTTTTTTGCTAATTCTTTCTCTTTTTCCGTTAATTCCGCTTTTGCAAGCAAATCCGGACGTCTCTTTGCCGTACGGATTACAGACTGCTCTCTCCTCCATTTTTCCACGTTCAGATGATGCCCGGACAGAAGAATCTCCGGCACCTTCTTTCCATGCCACTCCTCCGGTCTGGTATACTGCGGATACTCCAGCAAATGATCCTGAAAGCTCTCAAACTCTGCCGACGCATCGTTGTGAAGCACACCCGGAATCAATCTGGAAATGGCATCAATCATTACCATCGCCGGAAGCTCTCCTCCCGTCAGCACATAATCTCCGATAGAAACGTAGTCCGTCACAATCTCTTCCAATACCCGTTCGTCAATTCCTTCATAATGTCCGCAAAGGAAAATCAATTCTTCCTCTTTGGCAAACTCTTCCGCCATAGATTGGGAAAACGTCTGCCCCTGCGGTGAAAGATATATGACCCTCGGTTTTTTTTCTGTTTTTCCTGCCACTGACTGATAAGCTCCATACACCGGTCCTGCCTGCATCAGCATCCCGGCGCCGCCGCCATAGGTATAGTCATCCACCCGATTATGCTTGTTTTCCGCAAAATCACGGATATTCACAGCATCAATCGTAAGGAGTCCATGATTTACAGCCCGTCCGATAATGCTGGTACCGAGCCCGTCCATCACCATTTCCGGAAACAATGTTAAAATATGAAAATGCATCGCCTTACACCAAACCTTCCATTAAATGAATCACCATTCTCTGATTCTCAATATCTACCTCTAAAATGCACTGCCTGATAGCCGGTATCAACACTTCTCCATATTCCGGACTTTCTATGATGTAGACGTCATTTGCTCCGGTTTCCATCACATCCTTCAGGATACCAAACGGTTTGCCATCCTCCGTAAACACCGAAATTCCTATCATATCTGCCACAAAATATTCATTTTCCTTAAGCTTTACCGCATGTTCTCTATCTACCAAAAGACTCCTGCCTTTGTATTTTTCAATCTCATTGATGTTATCTATTCCTTTAAATTTCAGGATAACAAACTGTTTAAAAAACTTTACGCCCTCTATCTCCAGCGTGAGATGCTCCCGCCCGGTGTCCAAAATCACGGTTTTCAGTTTTCGAAACCGATTTGCATCATCTGTAGTCGGAAACACCTTTACTTCTCCCCGCACCCCGTGGGTGGACGAGATTACTCCTACCTGTAAAAACTGCTCCATAAATACTCCTTTGAATGAAAAAGTAACCGCAGGCACCGCATTATGCGATGTCTACGATTACCTTCTTGTCTTCCTTCGCTGCTGCCGCTTTCACAACTGCACGAATCGCCTTTGCGATTCTTCCTTGTTTTCCAATTACTTTTCCCATGTCGGAATCTGCAACTTTGACTTCAATCACAATTGCTTTTCCTTCATTTTTCTCTGTAATAACAACTTCTTCAGGATGATCAACTAATGCTTTTGTAATTACTTCCACTAAGTCCTTCATTACGTGCACCTCCATTCCCAAACAAATTATTTTTCAATGCCTGCTGCCTTAAAGATCTTACCAACCTGTTCTGTCGGCTGTGCACCATTGTTCAACCATTTTTTTGCTGCTTCTGCATCTACTTTGATGCTGCTCGGTTCTACTGTCGGATCGTATGTTCCGATTTCTTCGATAAATCTTCCGTCTCTCGGAGATCTGGAATCAGCTACTACGATTCTATAGAAAGGAGCTTTCTTCTGACCCATTCTTCTTAATCTGATTTTTACTGCCATTTCATTCACCTCTTACATCTTTCTTTGTATTTGTTTTCTTTTATCTATGTGTTAAAAAGGAAGCCGAAACTTACCTTTTTTACCACCTATGCCACTCATCATGCCCGGAAGCTGTTTCATCATCTTTTTCGTCTGTTCAAACTGCTTCACGATGCGGTTCACTTCACTGATATCCACTCCCGCACCCTTTGCAATCCGCCGCTTCCTGGATGGATTTAAAATGTCCGGATTCTGCCGCTCCTTCACGGTCATGGAATAAATAATCGCTTCGACTTTCGCAAGCTGCTTATCTCCTTCCTCCAAATCCACATTTTTCATCTTCGGATTCATCATGCCGGGCATCATGTTCATCACATTTGCAAGTCCGCCCATCTTTTTCATCTGCTGCATGCTCATCAGATAATCCTCAAAGTCAAACTGGGCTTTCTTAAGCTTCTGTGACATCTCTTTGGCTTTTTCCTCGTCAATGCTCTCCTCTGCCCGCTCAATCAGGCTAAGCACATCGCCCATTCCCAAAATACGGGAAGCCATTCTTTCAGGGTAAAACTGCTCCAAATCCGAAAGTTTTTCTCCCATACCGACATATAGAATCGGTCTGCCTGTTACTGCTTTAATCGAAAGTGCGGCACCGCCTCTGGTGTCACCATCCAATTTTGTGATAATCACACCGTCAATTCCGATTTTCTCATGGAAACTGTTTGCAACGTTTACCGCGTCCTGTCCGGTCATGGCATCCACAACCAGAATCGTCTGATGAACGTTCACCGTTTCCTTAATCTCCTGAAGCTCTGCCATCATCTCTTCGTCAATATGAAGACGTCCTGCGGTATCCAAAATCACAAGATTATTTCCATTCTTCGAAGCGTGCTCCATAGCGGCTTTTGCAATGTTTGCAGGCTTATGGCTTTCCCCCATGGAAAAGACCTCCACACCCTGCTTTTCTCCGTTAATCTGGAGCTGCTTAATCGCTGCCGGGCGATATACGTCGCAGGCAACAAGGAGCGGTTTCTTTCCTTTTTTCTTGAACTTTCCGGCAATCTTCGCAGTGGTGGTCGTCTTACCGGCACCCTGCAGTCCCACCATCATAATGACGGTCGTAGCCTGCCCCGGCTCCAGTTTTATCTCCATCGTCTCAGAACCCATGAGCTTAATCAGCTCCTCATTTACGATTTTAATGACCATCTGTCCCGGATTTAACCCGTTCATGACATCCTGTCCAATCGCGCGCTCCTGCACATCCTTGATGAATCCTTTGACCACTTTAAAATTGACATCCGCCTCCAAAAGAGCCATCTTTACTTCTTTCAGTGCCACTTTCACGTCTTCTTCCGTTAAGCGACCTTTGCTTCGAAGATTTTTAAATACATTCTGCAGTTTTTCTGACAAACTATCAAATGCCATTCTACAACTCCTCTAATATCTCATCTGCGATTTCCCGGATATGCTCTATCCGTTCGTAAGCGCCCTCCTGCTCCAGCAGTTCCTCCATTCTCTGCACTTTTGCTTTGATAGATAAGAACTTTTCTACAAGATGCAGTTTTTCCTCATAACCTTCTAAAATCTTGTTGCACCGTTTAATCAGGTCATGCACACCCTGCCTGCTGATGCCGGCCGTTTCCGCAATCTCGCTGAGGGACAAATCCTCTGATATGAACTGCTCATAGATTTCCTTCTGGTGCTCCGTAAGTAATTCCCCATAAAAATCATATAACAGTGCCTGCTCCAATAATCCATTCATTCGAATCACCTCTGCAAGTATATCCGATTCCAAAAGCGCTGTCAAGTATTTTTTCTTGACAGAATAGAATTTTTATTCCAATTTTTATTCCACCGTCACACTTTTTGCCAGATTCCTCGGCTTATCCACGTCAAGTCCCTTTGCCACGCTCACATAATATCCCATGAGCTGCAATGGTACAACCGCGAGACTGGTTGCAAAATGTTCATCCGTCTTCGGAATATACGATGTAAAGTCGACAGTATCCTCAATGCTGTAATTTCCATAGTTCGTAAGACCCATCAGATATGCACCCCGGCTCTTTACCTCGACAAGGTTGCTTAATGTTTTTTCATATAATCCCGGCTGGGTCAGTACACCGATAACCAGTGTTCCGTCTTCAATCAGGCTGATGGTGCCGTGCTTTAATTCTCCTGCCGCATAAGCCTCCGAATGGATATAGCTGATTTCCTTCATTTTCAGACTTCCCTCCAGACTGATTGCATAATCCAGTCCCCTTCCGATAAAGAAAATATCCTTCGCATTGGAGAATTTCGCTGCAAACCACTGGAGCCTCTCCTTATCATCCAGAATTTTTTCTATCTTGGCAGGAATCGTCTTCAGCTCGGAAAGCAGGCTGCAATACGCATCCTCATTAAGTTCCCCTCTGACCTTTGCAAACTCAATTGCAAGAAGGTAGACTGCAATCAACTGGGTACTGTATGCCTTCGTCGTTGCCACCGAAATCTCCGGTCCTGCCAACGTATAAAAGACATAATCTGCTTCTCTCGCAATGGAGCTTCCTACCACATTGACAATAGCAAGCGTTTTTATCCCCCTGCTCTTCGCTTCCCGAAGCGCGGCCAGACTGTCTGCCGTCTCTCCCGACTGGCTGATAATCACCACCAGTTCCTCCGGAGAAAGTATAGGACTCCGATAGCGGAACTCCGATGCCAGTTCTACTCGTACCGGAATCTTCGCTAAATCTTCTATTACATACTGCGCGGCAATCCCTACATGATAGGCAGAACCGCATGCCACAATATGAATCTGACTGTATTTTTGTATCTCTTCTTCTGTAATCCCAAGCTCTGAAAAATCGATTTTCTCTTCCTTCACAAAAGAATGGATGGTATCCTGAACTGCTTTTGGCTGCTCATGGATTTCTTTCATCATAAAGTGCTCAAATCCACCTTTTTCCGCCGCCTCAGCATCCCATTTAATTTCTGTCAATTCCTTTTGGATTTCATCCCCATCCAAATTATAAAAATGCACCTCTCCTTTTTGAAGTTTTGCAATCTCTAAGTTCCCAATGTAATACACATTCCGGGTGAATTTCAAAATTGCCGGAACGTCCGATGCCACATAGCATTCCCCATCGGCAATCCCGATGACCATAGGGCTGTCTTTTCTGGCAACCCAGATTTCCTCCGGGTAATCACGAAACATAACCGCCAGCGCATAAGAACCACGAATACGAACCATGGTACGGTTCAACGCATCAATCGGTCCCAAATTATACTTTTTATAGTAGTAATCAATGAGTTTTACTGCCGCCTCTGTGTCTGTCTGAGAATAAAATGTATATCCGTTTTTTGTCAATTTCTCCCGGATTTCCTGATAGTTTTCAATAATCCCGTTATGAACGGCAATCACTTCTCCGTCATCACTGCTGTGCGGATGTGCGTTTCTTGCGGAAGGTTCCCCATGCGTTGCCCAGCGTGTATGCCCGATACCACAAGTACCGCAAAGCGCATTCCCGTTATTGGTCTTCTCTGCAAGAATTTTCAATCTTCCTTTTGCTTTTACAACCTCTGTTTTCTTATCTCCGTCACGTACGGCCAATCCTGCCGAATCATATCCTCTATATTCCAGTTTCTCCAATCCGGAAAGCAGAATCGGTGCCGCCTGTTGATTTCCTGTAAATCCTACAATACCACACATATATGATATCCTCCTTGATTTAGCTTATCAGCCATATTTTTGCACTTTTAGTTTTATACTTTTACTATTATACACACACATTCTAAAAAGTACAATATTTTTATATGAGTTTCTCATTCACACATTTTCCTCCTCCACATATTATGAACTGTAAATAAAATTTCTGGAGGCTTTATCATGAGCGATTTAAGTGCAACAAACTTCGGATGTGGTTGTGGACGTAACGAAAGATCCTGCGGATGCGGATGTAATAACAATTCTTGTATCTGGATTATCTTAATCCTCTTATTCTGCTGCGGCGGCAACGGATTCGGAAGAAGTGGCTGTGGATGCGACAATGACTGTGGCAACAACTCCTGCCTGTGGATTATCATCCTCTTGCTCTTCTGTGGCAACGGATTCGGAAGAAGTGGCTGTGGATGCGACAACGGATGCGGATGCAACGATGGTTGCTGCTAATCCTGAAAAGCGAAGGGTTCACTTGTGAACCCTTCCGAAAGCCGATGGTTTCGGATTGCATATGGCTTTTTACATATTTTCTATCCAACATTCATATATTTTGACAACGAAGGTTTTTGGAGGCATGTATGGACGATTGGAATTTCACTCAAACGACCCCTTTTGACCGACAATTTACAACAAGCTCCCTGTTGCTTACAAAATTGCTTATTCCCTACCTACCTCCCGAAACACAGCGGATTATGGCAATTTATGTAAAATTTACAGAACTTAGCCATACACTCTCCTCTTTTCAAACCTTCCGTCAGACGTCACGCAATGCGCAGGACATCATGCAAGGTTTTAAACCTTATCTGCCTCCGTCTGTATGTGAATCCATAGACAACTTTGAAAACATAATGAGCATGATGGAGCTGTTTCAGAGTTTTCAAAACAGTTCGGACTCAGACTCCGATTTTGACCCGATGTCCATGATGAAGGAGATGCTGACTCCGGAGCAACAGAACATGTTCGAAATGTACAATACGATGTTTGACACAGAAACCAAATCAGAAACACCCAAAGGAGGTGAAACAGATGATTGACTGGATTAACAACCCTGCATTAAAAGATATGGACCCAGAAAAATTAGAGCTTTTTAAATTTGCAGCATCCCAAGTGGAAGGAAAATCCGGAAACGCAATGGCACCCATTATGATGTCGCTGATTACAAATGCCAATAAAAAAGGAATTCAATTTACCCCCGATGAGGTTTCCTTAATCCTGCAGATATTAAAGCAGGGAAAATCCCCTGCCGAACAGCAAAACATTGATAAAACCGTCCAGCTTGTCACCACAATGATGAAAAATCAAATGAAAACAAAACAGAAACAGCCGAAAAAGTAAGAAAACGGAAAGGGCTGTCGCAATAGCGAAATTGGTCTCACTGAGCCCTTGGCAGCGGCGTGTGTGCCGACTGCCTCAGGCTCAGTGAGACCAATTTCGCTATTGCGACAGCCTCTTCCTACATGCTATTCTTCCTCTCCTAACTCATCTTCCTCATTCATGACTGTATACGTCTGACGTTTTCTCGCCATCTCATCACTTTCCAGATATTCATCATAGGTGGTTATCTTGTCAATCAGCTTACCACCCGGAACGATTTCCATAATACGGTTTGCTGTCGTCTGGACAATCTGATGGTCACGAGAAGCAAACAAAAGCACTCCCGGGAATTTCATCAGACCGTTATTCAGTGCGGTAATCGCTTCCATATCCAGATGGTCAGTGGGTTCGTCCAAAATCAGTACATTCGCACCGGAAATCATCAGCTTCGAAAGGAGACACCGTACCTTTTCTCCTCCGGAGAGCACTTTTACCTTTTTCACACCGTCATCCCCTGCAAATAACATTCTTCCGAGGAATCCACGCACATAGGTAACATCCTTTTCTTCCGAATACTGCGTAAGCCATTCCACAATTGTATCTTCATTGTCAAACTCATGGGAACTGTCCTTCGGGAAATATCCCTGACTCGTGGTAACACCCCACTTATAAGTCCCCTCGTCCGGCTCCATCTCTCCCATCAGAATCTTAAACAGAGTGGTCTTTGCCAGTTCATTGCCGCCGACAAATGCAACCTTATCCTCACGTCCTATGGTAAACGACAGATTATCCAAGACTTTTACTCCGTCGATGGTCTTCGATAAGTTTTCCACCGTAAGCACCTCGTTTCCAATGGCGCGGTTCGGTCTAAAATCAATATACGGATATTTCCGGCTGGACGGCCGCATTTCGTCTAACTGGATTTTTTCCAGCGCCCTCTTTCTTGAGGTTGCCTGCTTTGACTTCGATGCATTGGCGCTGAATCTGGAGATAAATTCCTGTAATTCCTTAATCTTTTCTTCCTTCTTACGGTTTGCCTCTTTCATCTGGCGAATCATCAACTGGCTGGATTCATACCAGAAATCGTAGTTTCCGGCATACAACTGAATCTTTCCGTAATCGATATCTGCAATCTGGGTACAAACCTTATTGAGGAAATACCGGTCATGAGATACCACAATAACTGTATTGTCAAAATTAATTAAAAACTCCTCCAGCCATGCAATGGCGTCCAAATCCAGATGGTTGGTAGGCTCGTCAAGGAGCAGAATGTCCGGATTTCCAAACAAAGCCTGTGCAAGAAGTACCTTGACCTTCTCCGGTCCTGTCAAATCCTTCACAAATTTATAATGTAACTCCGTATCAATCCCAAGACCATTTAGGAGCATAGCCGCATCCGATTCTGCATTCCATCCGTCCATGGTCGCAAACTCGCCTTCCAGCTCACTCGCTTTGATTCCGTCCTCTTCACTGAAGTTTTCTTTCATGTACAGAGCTTCTTTTTCTTTCATAATCTCATAGAGTCTTGGATTCCCCATAATAACCGTATCCAAAACCAGAAATTCATCATATTTAAAATGGTCCTGCTGCAAAAAGGAAAGGCGCTGCCCCGGAGTCATGATGACTTCCCCTTTGGTTGGCTCCAGCTTTCCTGATAAAATCTTTAGAAACGTGGATTTACCGGCACCGTTTGCCCCGATAAGCCCATAACAGTTGCCCTCTGTAAACTTCACATTTACATCTTCAAACAAGGCTTTCTTTCCAACACGCAACGTAATATTACTTGTGCTAATCATCTGTGATTTTCCTCCATCAAACTTAACTCCTATTTATCAACGCCTATCTTACCATGCGGGTTACAGAATTACAAGCCCCTGATTTTCTCCGGGAAACCTACTTTTTTCTGCACTTTTCTCAGTGTCTTCTGTGCAAAATAGTTCGCCTTTTCCGCATTGTTTTTAATTACACCATCAATATACGCTTTATCCTTCGTAAGTCTTTCGACCTCTTCCTGCAGCGGTCTTAATACCGATATAACAGCTTCCCCCACTGCCATCTTGAAATCACCGTATCCTTTTCCGTCAAATTCTTTTTCGACCTCCTGCGGTGTCTGGTTTGTACACGCACTGTAAATATCGATTAGATTCTTAACTCCCGGCTGTTCGTCGCGATAGCAAATCTGCGCCTCAGAATCTGTCACGGCACGTTTACATTTCCGCATAATAGAATCCGGATCATCCATCAGATAGATACTGGCGTTCGGATTTTCGTCCGATTTCGACATCTTTTTCGACGGGTCCTGAAGGGACATAATCTTTGCGCCGACTTTTCCGATATACGCCTCCGGCACGGTAAACACATCCCCATAAATGGCATTGAATCTCTGCGCAATGTCGCGAGTCAGCTCCAAATGCTGCATCTGGTCAATCCCCACCGGAACCACATCCGACTGGAACAACAGGATATCTGCTGCCATCAGTACCGGATACGTAAACAACCCGGCATTAATATTGTCCGCATGCTTTGCCGCTTTGTCTTTAAACTGGGTCATGCGGTTCAATTCTCCCATATAAGTAAAGCAGTTCAGTATCCATGCCAGTTCGGCATGTCCGGATACATGAGACTGATAGTAAATACAGTTCTTTTCCGGATCAAGCCCGGCTGCAATATAAAGGGTAAGTAGCGCCCTCGCCCGCTTGCGAAGCGTGGCCGGGTCCTGCCTTACCGTAATAGAATGCATATCCACCACACTGTAAAAGCACTCATATTCGTCACTTAACGTAACCCAGTTTTTCAGGGCTCCCAGATAATTTCCGAGCGTCAGGTTTCCGGTTGCCTGCATCCCGCTAAATAACACTTTTTTATCGTTCATCATGATTCATTCCTCCAAAGTTCATCTTGTTCCAGTTTATCACTTCTGCGAGGCATTCGTCAATACTTCTTGCTCATCGTACGCCACAATCGCTTCCTCTAAAATCTTCGGAATCCCATTCTTTACTTCTACAATAGAAAATCCGCAGTTTTTATGCAGTCCGCCCTTCCAGAAATCTGCCGTCGTCCACTGTTTTATGTTGCAGAGCATTCCGCTAAGAGCAGCTCCATGGGTGGCGATCAAAATAGTGTCATTCTGGTACTTCGGGTTTTTATAGAGTTCTTCAAGGAAAGAACCGGTTCTCCTTAGAATCTCCTCGATGGTTTCTCCACCTTCCACAGGACGGTAACACTCCGGCTTTATAAAAAAATTTTGAAGATTCTCATCATCCAGATTTAGACTTTTTCCTTCATAGCCGCCGAAATCCACTTCGATAATGCGCTCGTCTACAATAATCGGCACATGCCTGTCCCTTAATATAATCTCTGCCGTTTCTCTTGCCCGGAAAAGAGGGCTTACAAATGCCACATCAAACGGAATATCCCAAAGTCCTTTTGCGGTAAGCTCTGCCACATATCTTCCATTCGCATTCAGCGGAATGTCGGTGCGTCCCTGCAGTTTTCTAATACGGTTCCACTCCGTCTGACCATGTCTCATGAGATATAGTTTCATACGATTTCCTCTTTCTTTCCCCTTGTCTTCCGAAGCCGTACCAAGTATAATAATCCTATCAGAACGGCAATGGAAAAGGAGAATACTATGAAAAAAATTACAAGTTTTACAATAGACCATTTAAAATTACTGCCCGGGGTGTATGTTTCCAGAAAAGACCCGGTGGGAAATGAAATCATTACCACCTTTGACCTGCGTATGACGAGCCCCAACGATGAACCGGTCATGAACACCGCCGAGATACATGCCATAGAGCATCTGGCAGCAACCTTTCTTCGCAATCATGAGACATTCGGCTCCAAAATCATTTATTTCGGACCCATGGGATGCCGCACCGGCTTCTATCTCCTGCTTGCAGGTGACTATGAATCCAAAGACATCGTCCCACTCCTAATCGAACTGTTCCGGTTTATAGGCGATTTCGAAGGGGAAATCCCGGGGGCTTCCGCCAGAGACTGCGGAAATTATCTGGATATGAATCTGCCCATGGCAAAATACCTGGCAAAAAAATATCTGAACGAAGTGCTCATATCCATCACCGACAAGCAGCTCCATTACCCGGAGTAAACACAGCTATTACAGAGGGGAAGCGAATTCACTTTTGTTTCCCCAGAACTTCTCTTCTGATGTACGCAAACGTCTCGCGTTCTCCCTTTTTAGCCAACATATCAAGCAGAGTTTCCAAAAGCGCTCTGGTATGCTCGTGAAGGAGAATGGCACTTTTACTGCGATTATAATATTCCAATGGACTTCTATCCGTATACTGTTCTTTCATATATATCTTGGATGCTGCAATCCGGTCCATGAACATTTCCACGATATACTTATCCGGCATTTTCATCCCGACAAGCGTCCCCGTTCCATCCAGAGAATAATCAATCCAATATTCAAAATGATGTTTGTTGCGTCCCTTGTGATGAAGCCATGCAGAGGAATAACCAAGTACCTCCCGCTCTGCATTGTTCGGGCTCCGATTTCCCTGAAAATAGGTTGCACCTACCCGAAATTCCGTCCATCCGTATTTTGACAAATCATGGAGGAGCCCCTGTCGGTACAGGCCAACACGAAAACACCCTTTTGCAACTAAAATTTTATGATGTGTAATTGTACAAAAATGCCGCCATGCCTTCATATCCACATTCCTTATCTGCCAACATACATAACAATCGTTCTTCCCTCTACCATCGTTTCCTTTTGATCTGCCGCCGGTCTCTCTGCCTCATCCAAAACAGCCTGCTCCGTACTAAACACGCAATACCACTTCTTTCCCTTCGAAAGCGTCGGAAGAGCAAACAGATGTGCATCACTGTACATATTATATGCGATAAAACAATCGGATATTTCCGCTTCTGCCTGATGATAATACACCCCAAGCTGTCTGCTTGGCATACCGGTGGGTGCCTGCCACGCGCTGGCTCCATGGAAGGAAACATCCGGCACGCCACAGCTAGTCTGATCCACGCCAAGGAGCGGTTTCTCTGAATGGAGACAGCTATATTTTTTCCGGAGTGCAATCAAACGCTTTACATATTCAAACAGTTCCGGGTCTTTTTCCAACTGTTTCCAGTTCAGCCACGCAAGTTCATTGTCCTGGCAATAGACGTTATTATTTCCCTTCTGAGAATTTCCAAATTCATCTCCTGCCAGAATACAGGGTGCCCCCTGTGCAGACAACAAAAGAAAGAACGCATTGCGCACCTGCCTCTTTCGAAGCGCCACAACCGCCTTTTTCCGGGTCGGTCCTTCTACGCCACAGTTCCAACTGCAATTATAATCCGGACCGTCCTCATTGTTTTCCCCATTGTCTTCATTGTGCTTTTCATCATAGGAAACCAAATCTGCCATGGTAAATCCGGTGTGATTTGTAATGTAATTACAGCTCCCGTTTTCTTTTGCAGATGCCCTCAGGCATTGCATAACACTTTCGACCATGCCCTCATCGCCTTTCAGGAAACGCCGCATGACATACTGGAAGGCGTCTTTATTCTGTAAAATCTTTGTTTTCTTTAAGAGCGGATCCGACTGCATACTGTCTATGGGCGCCACATAAGGATTTACAATAAAACCATCTATATGATATTCCATCACATAATACCGGACACATTCCATCATCAATGGTTTCGGAGTATTCGACGTAAAAGGAAGCGAAAGCACCACTTCGATTCCCGCACGATGGCAGGCCTTTACCATATCCTTAAGCTCTGATTCCGGATCTGCCCCCGCAGCATACCGGTTCTTTACAGCAAAGCAGAATGCCTCTCCGTATCCCCAATAATTTTTGTACTGCTTCGATTCCTCAAAGCTATAGACCGGCATACACTGAATCTGATTGATTCCAAGCTCCGTAAGATAAGGAATTTTTTCTATGATTCCGCAGAATGTACCCTTCTTTTTCACCTTTGCGCTTTTATCCTTTGTAAATCCGCGAACATGCAGACTGTAGGCAATCACTTCCTGGTATGGTATCTGAAGCGGTCTATCTTCTTCCCAGTCATAGTCTTTCGGGCAAATCCGCCCCCGTATATGCGTATCTCCTTCTTCTATCACCGATTTCGCATAAGGGTCCACAAAATCTTTTCCGTCTATTTCATAACAGTATTCCAGACCTTGTGCCTGTTCCTTTGGAAAGGCAGTAAAACGGACTTCCCCCACTGCATCCTCTTCCGGCAAAACAAGCTCCGTTACCGGCTCTTTTTTCCCTTTTTCATATAATTTCAAAACACATGTTTTTCCACTCTCGACTGCAACTGAAAAATTCAGATATCCATCCCTTTCTGAAACCCCAAGCGGAAGCGGCACTCCTTTTTTTTCCATCATCTGCATACTCTCCTTTTACTGCCATGTATCCAATCCATACTCTGCTACATTTTCTTTGTCAATCCAGAACGTATCAATATAGGTCACGCTTTCATATTTTTCATCCTTTAACACTGAAAGAGCCACCGAAACCGCCTCTTTTCCTATCTCGCTCGGAGATTGTCCCACGGTCGCCGCTACGAGAGAGCCTTCCTTTGCAATCTCCTTCTTCACTTCCGGAGAGCCGTCAATACCATAAATCACCAAATCTCTCCTGTCCAGTGAATTGGCCGCAACCAGAGCCCCAAGCGCAGTGGGGTCGTTCCCGCACATAATCGCAACTACCTCCGGTTCCGTCTTTAATACTGCTTCCACTTCTGTCAATGCAGTCTCCAAATCCCCTTTCGCGTCAATCCTTGCAACCACCTCAAACCCTTTTTTTGCGATTGCTTTTTCAAA
>ONED01000029.1:0-23081 GCA_900316755.1 uncultured Eubacteriales bacterium | reverse complement strand
GAACCTACATAGGCATCCACCTTGTCCATCGCCTGCACCTCAGTGTCGATATTGATAATCTTCACGCCTGCCTCATTTAATAAATCAATCGCCGGTGTAATCTCCATCCAGTCCACCGGACAGAGGAAGATGGCATCTATTCCCTGCTCGATAAGCTCTTTTATCTGTTTCTCCTGACGCGCAGCATCTGACCCTGCATCTACGGTGAGAAATTGATGCCCTTCCTTCTGCGCTGCTTCCCTTAGAGAAGCTTCCAGTGCAATGAAATAGGGGTCTTCCATCGTGATACAGCTAAATCCAAATGTATATGTCTCTTCTTTTTCTTCCACTTCATCCACAGGCTGCGGATCCGGTTCTGATACCTCCACCTCTTTCCGGCATCCTGCCAGGATAAGCATCCCTGTCGTTATCAAAAGCAATATTGCTACTATCTTTTTCATCTTTTTGTTCCTTCCTGCTAAAACTCTTCTTGCTATCTTTTTATTTTATCTGTTTTTCCAAGAAAGTCAATAGGTTGCCCCTTGCTCAAATCGAAAAGCACCCCCGGACACAGCAAAAACTGTATCCGAGGGTGTCATCATCCTATTTTCTTTTTTTCTTTAAGTGATATCGTACCCCACAAACAGTGATTGCAATGAAAATCACAAGAATACCCATCACTAAAACTATCAAATCATGAGAACCTCCGGCTATTTGTTGCTCAAGATTTTCTCCCACTTCGGTTTTCCCATCCTCTTTTTTGGTTTCTTCTTTCTCTTCAGACGGATTGTCTTTCTTATCTCCCGTTTTCTCTTCGGCTGCTTCGTTGGAAAGATCGGTTTCCACTGTCTCCACACCCGACTCCCCTCCGGAAGAGCTGCTCACTCCGGTCTCAGAGGCTTCCCCGTTGTTACCGACATCCGACGATTCAGGAAATGTATCTTTCCCGCCATCCTGTTTCGGCTCTTCCGTATCGTCGCTATAAACAACTTGAGTTTTTGATGTAAAAGCCCCCTTTTCGATGGTCATAATCGTATCCGGAAGCCAAACCTTCTTAACAGTCTCGCTGTTTGAAAAAGCTCCTTTGGCGATAACAGACACCGGATTTCCGGCGATAGAAGCCGGAACTGTCACTTCCGTCTCCTTTCCAAAATAACCACATATAATGACCGCCCCCTCCTCTACCCGGTATTCAAAACATCCCTCCGTGTAAATCTGAGCAGCAAATGCCGTCAATCCGAAAAACAGTGTCAAAAACAAGGTAAAAAAAGTCATGCGAAATATTCGTTTCATGATATTCCTCCTCTTAACTAAATCTAAAACCACACTGTAACCAAGCTGGATTCCTCTGACGGATTTTTCCCGGCAGATGCATAATCCAGATATACTTTTCCATCTGACTCAAAACAGCAGAGACTTTCACATCCATTCTTTAAGTTTGCCTTGTAGAAGACTTTATCTCCTACAGTGAACGTCTCATCTTCCCGTTCCACATCAGAAAGTCCGATAGAAGAATCAGTTGCCAGTACAAACGGCCCATACTGATAAGATATTTTTCCATTACACGAAAGCTCATGAAAAGAATATTTGATGTCCAGGTTCACAAAATCCCCTGATTGCCATGTACGTTCAATGCATACATAATCGTTCTCGGGAGACATCAAAACCTCCTCTCCGTTTACTGCAATCGTAAAATGCTTCCCAAATTCCGGAATCCGGAATTTCAAAGAAAATTGCTCTGATTTTTCCAGTTCCAACTCAAATTTTATCTTTCCTTCTCTCGGATAATTTGTCTCTTCCCTGAGTATAAAAGAATTTCCTATGGGAGTCGTCGTCTCCATAATCGACTTTTCATATAAATTCAGAACAAATCCTCTTTCATCTCTTAATAATAAATTCTGTCCCGCAATTCCGATTCCGGCAGAAGAAATGGAACAGCAGCAGCCACATAAAAGCTCCGGTGTAACCCATTTTCCACCTGCAATCAGACTGCGTCTCGGTCTTTCAATCAATGGAGCATAACTATCCACCGGCATATAAATTTTCCCATCCTGCAAATATAACTGAATCGGTAACTTCACAAAGTTCATAGCTCCATACATTGCATTATAGAAGCTTCGATCTATGTACCGGATATATTTTACATCACCGGTCATTTTATGTACTTTATAACACAACTTCATCCATGTCACGGTCACGCAAGTTTCCTGCATCACATCATCTTTGAATTCTGTCTGCGTTTCTTTTGCATGATCCAAATATTCTGTATCACACCCCAGACAACCGATTACCGTTTCCTCTGACTGTTCCATTTTGTCGATAAACCGCACCACAGACTGCAAATACTTTTCCTTTCCCGTGAGCTTATAATACTCCAACAGCCCTTCAAAACAAGACATCATTTCATAGGCTTTCTTCTCCTTATACTCATAGGGGAATTTTTCGTCTTGGAACGCATTTTCAAAAATATTTTCGCTATCACAGGCACCGGTATTGATGATATACTCTACAAACTGCTTTACAGTATTGTCTTTCGTCAAACCATACAACTTGGCAAATGGTTCTAATATGGAAGCAGAATTCATGCCGCCATGAATGTCACTGGTTTTTGTAATTGGAATCTGCTCTTCTCCCGAACCCACATGTGCCATAATGATTTTTGCCTGACGCATTAAGCAAGCAATAATTCTCTCTCGGAGAGCTTCTTCTTCACAAACCTCCAAAAAATATTCCAGCCCAAGCATCACATATTTTCTGCTCCAAAGATCCCAACCGGAGTATTGCTTTTCTTCACTATAAGAAGATAATACCCCTCGTTTCTCTTCCACGACCAGTAAATCCTGAATCGTTTCCGTCATCCGTTCATACAAGACCGGATTTTTGTCAACAGAATATACCAAGGCTGCACCGCGTAACATCTTTCCCCAGAATTCTCCACGCCAACCACAATCTGCATCATCACAGTTGTTTGTGAATACATTGACACAATCTTTCCATAAGTCTGCATCCAGCAACTGTTCCTCTTCAATAAAATCCTTTGACTTTCCAATCGGACCTTCTGCTTTGATTTTTAAATTTTTCAAATATGATTTCTTTTCCATAAGTCTTCCTGCTCTTCTACTGACTCAAAGCACATTTGCAGTCACAAGCGTACCCCAGTCATTAAAGCCGATTTTCTCTCCTTTCGTACCAAGAGGCTGTAAAAGTTCTTCCTCCAATTCCGGAATGGACGAAAGCTGCCCTGATACAAACTTTTCAATGGTTCTCTTGCAATGCTCTATCCGTTGTTTCAAACCACCCAGCCTTACGTCCTGCACTTCAAACCCGAAAGATTTCTTTTCAGTCAACCAACAGACTTCAAATGCATCATAAAAAATATCCAAACGTCTCAATACTTCTGTGTAATCTTTCTTCGCAAGCATTCTCAATGTATTCCGATCATTCGCCTTATAAGCATTTCTTGTTTTCAGACCTAAATCGAATTTGATTTCCATGACATCACAAAGAGCACGGATAGCAGTGAAAAGGTATCCCCATTCCTCATTCTTCTCACCTGTTTTCAGTATCTTAGAAAGCTTCGCATAATACTCAGGCGCCACTCCTTCCCGCACCCGGATATCAAAAATACCACACAGCGGGTCGGTGAATAACATCGTTGTCGAAGGAACAGAACAATCCGGCTCTTCCTCCAATTTATCATAAACCTCATCAGGAGCTTCCAGTTTTGAAAACAAGTCATATTCCATTCCGATCTTGTCCAAAAACCTCGTGCGAATCTTTTCTTTATTAAAGTTTCCTTTCGCAAACTCGGAGGCAGCAACCAGCGTAGGTAGTACTCCAAACGGAGAACATTCTCCACCATGGTCTCCCCACATCGTAATATACACATCCTCCACACTTTTATTCAGGCAAGCCCGTATCGCAGCTTCTGTGATCCTTAAACTATATCGATTATTCGGGCAATACCCTGTCCATGTCCATGCGCCACCCGCAAAACTAATATTATTTGACAATCTGCGATGCTTTTCTATGAACGCTTCATAATGAGAAACCTCTGTATGATAATAATCCCAATAACACAGCTTTACATTCTCCGGAACCAGTTCTGATACTTTTGCTGACTCGTCTTTCGTGTGCTCATATATATCTCCGTAAGCTGCACGGATATACATATCTCCCCAGATTTCGCATTGAAATCCATACTGCGCAGCAATTTTGAGTACCCTCCCCAGATGCTTTTTCATGATAGAAGCCTTTTCTTCCAATCCATTTTTGTCCAGATAGGTTCCCCGGCCCAACATGAATGCTTCATCCATACCAATATGGATATTTCTGGAAGAAAAGCATTCAGAAATTGTGGAAAATATATGCTCTATTAATTGATATGTGCGTTCCTGCCCAACCAGCAGAATATCATTTGCATCCCGAATTTGTTCATATTCCGCATATCTGAAAATTGCGCCCAAATGTGCCAGCGTCTGTATGCAGGGAATCAGTTCTATCCCATGCTTTGCCGCATAAGCATCCATTTCCTTCAATTCCGATTTGGAATATCGTCCACGCAAATATCCAAAATAAGGTTCCCCATCTACCTCATACGTATCTTCTGTGTACATGCGTATGGTATTGTACCCGAGAGAAGACAGGATATCTACCATTCTACGAAATGCCGCGATATTCATCACGGCATTTCTGGAACAGTCAATCATCACACCAAACTTACGAAATGCAATTTGATTTTCTTTCATATCTCTTCCTCTTCTTCTAAACTTCTACAACCGGAAATACTCTGTCAAGCAGTTTCCGAACGATTAAAACAGCCGGAATGGAGACACAAGCAGATAACACACTTATCGTCGCCGCATAATATGGATCGGCTGTAAGCTGCTGAATAGCCAAAAGTGCAAAGGTTGTTGTATCCGCCTGTCCATTAAAGGCAATAATCATTGGCTGCATATACACGGTAAACGGCACCATACACGTAATCACAAGTATCATAGAGAGCGTAGGCCAAATGATAGGGAGTGTAATCTTGAAAAATTCTACAACCAGATTCACTCCATCAAGCTTCGCCGACTCCACAATCTCCTGTGGCACTCTCGTCATAGCACCCCATATTAAAATCGCATTGTAACCGAATCCAAACCATACGGTATAGAGCCACAACATCCAGTTCGCATATTTCGGATCGGACAAATAAGAAGGTGCCGTTTCTCTTGTAAAGCCAAGTATGCTATTAAATATGCCATACAATATACCATTACTCGGGTCAAAAAGCTGACGAAAATATTCTGCCAACAAAGACATCGGTAAGATATTTGGCAAAAACAAAATAACCATAATCCACTTAGCAAACGGAACTCCCTTATAAAGAAAATAGGAAACTCCAATGGAAATCGGCAAGGAAATTAACAATACTACTAAAAAGTAACCAAGGGACACTTTAATGATCTGCCCATAACCATACTGCGTAAACAGCTTAAAAAACTTTTCATAATTGTCAAGTCCGGCAAAAACCACCCTTTCCTGCTCCCTGCTAAATGTCTGAAAAGACATGAGTATGCCTCCTAAATTGGCATACACTCCATAAACCAGAAAACAGAAAATAGGAATCGCCAGCATACAAAAAATAAATAATTTTACCCGAAGGGGGTTATTATATTTGTTCCATTTAATATGATGAAATGGATTAAAATCTCTCATATGTGTTTAACCTCATTTTTTCCCGGAATATACAGAATCCCAACTTTTTGTCTTACTATCCCAGAAGGAAAGTGCTGTCTTATAGTCATTCTGAGAAGACTCTGATGCAATCTTCATCGCCTCATCATAACTTGCACTATTAATAATTGCCAAATAAGAATCATCCTTGCTGAAATTCATAGGAGCTACATATCCATTTACTGCTATTGGTGAGGACAGTGTCTCATATACACATCTTCCTTCTCCTTTTTGTCCTTCAGCCTCATAAACGCTCTTTGCAAAATCATCTAAGGACTCCACATCGATTTCTACGTTAATCGGACGCCCGGTACCATTGTTTGCCTTCACAAACGTAGTGTAGCTTTCTTTTGTGAACATGTTTAACAGAAAGTCTTTTGCTACATCTGCATGAGCTGCATTGCTCGGAATGCAAAGTATATTCGCTGCCTGCAGGTATCTTACAGTGGAAGTATCGTTTCCATCAATGTCTGTTTTATCTGCATTGATATGCGGAACAGGGAAATATCCAAATTCAAAATCAGGATAATCTTTTAAAATGCTTTCCATTTCCGTCGGGAACCATGTTCCACAGCTTACGATTGCTGCATTTCCTTTCACAAACTCTCTCTGTGCCGCTTGAGCTGTAAACGCATTGGAACCGGTAAGTGCGATACTACTTCCGTTTGCAGTCTTTCCTTTCACCAGTTTGGCTAAGGTCTGATATGCTTTCAATCTTCCTTCTGCTGTTACCTCATACTGTTCCGGAGATTCATACTTCTCAAACGTGTTCTGCATGTAATCAAATCCATAATACTGTAACAGCCATTGGCTCGGAGTTCTTGAAAAATATCCGTTTTCCTGTCCGCCTCCGTAAACTAAAGGAGCAACTCCTGTCTCTGCAATCTTGTCACACAAAGCGAAAAACTCATCCATGGTCGTTGGCACTTCCCATCCGTTCTCCGCAAACATTTTCTTGTTATATACAAATCCGTTTGCACTCATATCCTGCCATGGAATACCGTAAATTTTGTTTTCCTCTCCTACCAGTCTGCATTGATACTGTTCCTCTATCACAACATCTCGTACCTTTGCTCCTGAATCAGGAATCTCACTATCATACAAGTCAGAAAGTTCTGTCAGCTTTCCTTTGGTTGCCAGATTCAAATAATCGTATCCTGCCACAAGTACAATATCACTCGTACAGGTATCATTTGAAAGCTCTGTTTCAATAGTATCAAACATTCTTGAATTTGCTCTAACCTTAAACTCATACTCCGGATGTGTTGCCTCATACAATTTGCATGCCTCATCAATCCAGCCTGTGCCGTAACCGGCCGCATAAACGCTAATCTGAATCTGTGTTTTATCACCGGTACTCTCCTGTTTGTCTGTTTCACCGCATCCCATACAGGCTGCTGTGAGGGAAATTCCCATTATAAACGCTACTATTTTCTTTATACTCTTTTTCATCTCTTTCACGGGGCATGTAGCCTTTTCGGCTACACACCGCAATCTCCTTTCTGCTATTTTACCGGAACAACAAAATACCCTTCACCGGAACCGATTTCCATTTTCAGAACATGGTCTTTCAATTCCACCATAGACCTTTCACCCTTTTTAATTACCATCACAGCATCGCAGTCTTTGTCAAAGGTGAGAGACACATTTGCTATCTCCGGCTCAAACGGCTCAGTCGCATTCGTAACCATATAAGCGTAATTGTCATCCTCATCCGTAAATTGTCCAATGATAATATCCTGATCATTTTCGACTTTCGTAATCGAATGTAATGCATCTAATTGGTCATAAATCTGAGCAAACATTTCGTTTACACTTCTGCTACTTTCATAGGTTTTCACACCGTCCCACTGATAGTGCAGATAAACATCCTCCATCGCTTTGATTTCGTTAAATACCTTCTGCACTTCGTAATACAGCGGAGTAATCGTTCCATCCCGGTCTACAATTCCGTCCCGCACATTATTGTATTTCTCATCTTGAAGCTGCGTCCAATATTGGAAACACATAATTCCTTTTACTCCAAATGCAAGACTTGTGTAACATTGCCATGCAAACTCTTCGTAAGTCGTAATCGGAAGATTTTCGAAAAATCCCATCGTTTGAAGATAAATATATACCGGAACCTTGCTTTTTTGAGCCTGTTTTGCAAATACGTTCAAATTATAGAGGAAATCCTCTTTCACATAAGCTCCGCCATCATAATCCCTTAGAATCGGGTAGTGATCATAACTCAGAACCGGCGGATTCACAATCTTCGCAAATTGTTCCACATAATCCGGATATGTATATCCCTGTCCGTCTGATGCTCCAAAAAGCTGTATTGGTCTTGCATAGACGGGAAGAAGAGCAAAATAGAAGTCATAATCCGGATAATACTTCAAAAACCAATCCTGACAAGCGGAAATCGCATCCAGATAATCCGTACTTGGTTCATCATATACATTGACCCCCATAAAAGATTTGTATTCCTTATATCGATCAATATTTTTCTTAATCTCCACTGCCTTATCTTCTAACAAAGCAAAAGTTTCGTCATAGTCATATCCCATGCTTTGTGCATATTTAATTATGGTCTCAAACCCTACATCTGTCTGGTCACGGACATAAAGCTTCATTCCCACTTCATCTGCCATCTCTAAATCTCGACAGATTTCTTCCACACTTGTACCCAGCGTCGGAATTGCTAAATTAAAACCGCAATCCTTCATCTTTGTCCATTCTTCCACGTTACAGTAATCCGGATTGTTAGCATACTCCATATAACCGGTATTTGCATGAGGTGGCACTCCCCAGTTACCGATTACAAACGTTTCTTCTGTTTCATAAACCGGCATTTCTGCAGATGTTGCTTTATCCGCACAGCCACACACCATTGTCATAAGCATGATAAGACTCAGCAACAATGCAACCTGCTTTTTCTTCCCTTTCATTTTGTTTCTCCTTTCCTACCTGTAATTATCCCTTCAGCCCGCCTGCAACAGCATTGTCTATAATTTTATCCCTCATGCAGACAAACAGAATTACGATTGGAACAACCATAACAATCATAGCCGCATAAAGCTCCGTAAAATTGGAATATGTCTGCGCCGCTTCTGAAAGCTCTTGAATTCCCAGTGCCAACGTTTTGACAGAAGGGAGATACATGTATGGTATATAAAACTCATTCCATGCATTAATCGCTCCAATTACCGCGGTCATTCCTATAACACCTTTTGCCATGGGAACCATTACCTGAACAAATGTCCGGAATTCGCTTGCCCCATCCATTTTTGCGGCCTCTGCATAAGTTTTCGATACAGTTCGAAATGTGCTGTATGTAATCAGAAACATCATTCCGAAAGGTGAAGCATATTGCAGAAGAACAAACCATGTGTCAATCAGGTTCAAATCCACATACATTTTATAAATAACTGCTCTTGACCCAAAATCCGGGATTAACATAGCACCGATTCCAACTAAAACCAGCAGTTCCTTGCCCCTAAAGTCAAATCTTGCAAGGACATAGGCTGTGACCGTAGTCGATATACAGCCTAATGCCATAGCAATAATCGTATAGATAGCGGAATTAAGATACATACTTAAAACGGATACTCCATCCACTGCCATCTGAAATGCGGTTTTATAATTCTCCAAGCAGAGTTGCACCGGAACATTCCATGGATTCTCATAGAAATCAAATGGTTTCTTCAAAGAATTCACGACAAGATAATACATAGGTGCCAACATCGTCACAGCATAGATTAACAAAATAATCAGCACTACAATAAATATTGTCTTTCTTTTTTGATATTTTTTTACTTTCAATTTTCACTTTCCTTTCCAAAACACACCTTTCGCTTTCGAATACGGAAACATGCTTATTTTGTAGCGGTCTTTAGAGGAACAACAAAACTGCCTTCCCCAGAACCAATCGTCATGTTCAAGACATGATTGTTCAGCTTCATCACAGTTCTTTCACCCTTTTGAATAACCATCGCCCAATTATACTCTTGGGAAAATGAAAGACTAACAGTTGCACTCTTAGGTTCCAAAGGTGATGTGGCATTTGTCACCATATATGCGTAACGATTCTCTTCGTCTTTAAATTCCCCAATGATGACATCCTGACTACAATTCACTGTAGCTATCGCCTCTAACCCTGAAAGATGCGTCCCCATCACAGAAAACATCTTGTTATCCCCACCGGCATCATGGGCATACACACCATTCCATTGATAATGCAGATAAGCATCCTGCATCCCTTTGACTTCGTCAAATACCTGCTTTACTTTATCATACAGTGCAGTAGGTGTTCCGTCATGCTTCACAATCCCATCGCTCACATTATCTCCATCCTGAAGCTGTGGCCAATATTGGAAGGTTATGATCCCTTCTACGCCAAATGCCATACTCGTATAAACCTGCCAAGCAACTTCTTCATAAGTCGTAATCTGAGGTCTGTCCAAAAATCCCATAGTCTGCACATAAACATATACCGGTATGTTATGTGCCTTTGCCTCTGCCGCAATCATATTCAGATTCTTGTAGTAATCCTCTTTTATAACTATATTACCTTTCCCATCATTCAAAATAGGATAATAGTCGGAGCTCAAACTTCCTGAAAGAATCTTTGAAAATTCATACAAATAATCTGAATAAGTTTTCTCTTGTCCTGCCATAGATCCCCAAAGCCGTTCATCAGGTGCTTCAATAGGCAAAAGAACAAAGTAGAACTCATATCCCGGATAGTATTTCAAAAACCAGTCATGGCAAGCTTTAATCGCATTAAAATAGTCCATACTGGGTTCGTCATACACATTCACCCCTTGGAAAGAATCATATTGTTTGAATGTATCAATATTGCTCTGAATATGTGTCTTATCCCTCTCTAACATCGCATAGGTTTCATCATAACTATATTGATTTTTCTTTGCCAAATCAATATAGCCTTTGAATCCATATGTTGATTCATCATGAACCAGAATCTTCATTCCAACCTGTTCTGCCATCTGAAGATCCCGGCAGATTTTGGGCACAGTATGTACCCCTTTCCCCGAAGTAGGAAGTGCCAGATTGAACCCGCAATTATTCATTGTTGTCCAATGCTCCAACGTACAGTAATCCGGATTATTTTCATAGCTTCCTTCTCCAGTATTCGCCTGGGGCGGAACGCCCCAGTTCCCTATGCGAAATACTTCTTCTGTGTCATAATTCGGCAGTCATTCATATGGAGAGTTTGCGATAACACTGTCAATATATATGGTACCCGGGTTCACTAATTGACAGAAGAATGCGCCTTCGCTGTCGTATTCTTTGCAACCTGGTCCATTCGCTATTACTGCAGCGTAGAAATCATCTTTGGAAATTTCAATTACATTTGCTCCGTTTTGCAAGTCCTGTCGGATGGAATTAAGATATATGGTATTCGCACCTACGGAATATACATACATCTTAATGGACTGATATTTGCCCCAATCAGCTTGTTCCAACCGTGTTCCATCAGACTTCAGGAGAAGCATCGTAAATCCTTTCCACCCATTTGTTGTATTATTCGTCAACTTCACGGCCTTCGTTCCACTCAGATGATGTCTCATTCCATACTCCACATCCAAGCCAGAATCACTATACCTAATTCCACTTCCTTCAAAATCCTGTAACATATCATAATTAAGCGAATTATCTGGCAAGTAACCCGTCACATCCACATATCCCTCCGGATAAACTCCGATGATACTGTCTACATATATTGTACCTGGTCTCAACTGGAACCAGAACGTCCCAATCTCTTTATATCCTTCAATCTGAGTAATGACCTTCTCAGGACTAATCGTCAATACATTCGCTCCAACTTGCAGATCAAACTTGTGATTGTAAAGATATAATTGGTTTGCGTTCTCGGAGTACACATATAACTTAATGTACTCATATCCTCTCCAATCCTCTTCCGTCAATCTTTTACCGTCTTTCAAAAGGAACATATCAACTTCTGACCAATCTCCTGGTTCATTCAATTTTACAGACTTTGCTCCGCTTTGCTGATGATTCTCCACATATTGATAACTTGCTCCATTCGCTGTGTAAATCCAATCAACTCCACTTCCTTCAAAATCCTGCAGCACATCATATAGACGATTTTGCGGCAGATATGGATAGTTTCCGGTCACACTATCGCTATAAACAGTCTGGTATTTACCTGTGGCGTTATTTTTTACAACCATATACCCGCGGGCATATACCTTCAAGATGCGGGTGCCCACACTGACGTTTGCAATATATACCCCATTTGATGCGCTGTCATTTGACACAAGTTTTATCACGCCTTCTTGGTCAGCATTAGGTGTTTCTACTGTCTTAGAGACTAACATTCCATGCTCTACCAATGTATATCCTGACGGAATACCACGAGTTGCTTCAAATGAAAGCATGTTCTTGCTTCCATTCGTCCATGCATCGGTGTTTGTTATCCGGATTACCGGTGCTGCCGTCACTCCCGTCTGATTATAAACAGCATACAAAGTCATATCCTTGCTTGCATACACACGGTAGTCTCTATTGTAACTTAGAACATTACCGCCTGTTGCTGCATCTGACCAATAAGAGAACGTTGCATCTGCAACCTCTGTTGCAGTAATCAATTGCGATTTTCCTTCTTCTATCGTATAGGAATCCACATCGTGTGTGACACCGGAATAGTTGACCGTCACGGTATATGATTTTTTAGACTCCTTGTACACCGGATTCAGAGTAATGCGTGTTTCTCCATCCTTTATCAACTGCAGAATACTATCCACAGTTGCAGTTGTCTGACCATCTACACTCCACTTTTGGAAAGTACATCCGGCTTTTGCAGGTCCTGCCGGGAGCGCATATCCCGTACCATCTGCTGTCCATGTAGCCGCTTGCATTACCTGTCCATATGCAGAAAGAAATTCTACATATGCGGTATTTTCTGCATCTGCTCTTGTAACGGCTGTCAATTCTATTGAAGAAACGATAGGAAATGTATAAGCAGCACTCTTGCTTACAACCTTTCCGGAGACATTCTTCCAGTATAGGAATCCCTCTGTTCCCGTGTATACCAAGTTCACAGTTTCCCCAAATGGGCAGTCAATCAGCTCTCCGCTTGTTCCCACTTTATCATTGACAGTAAAGCCTGCAGCAGTTACGGTCAGCGATACATTTTTCGTCGCTTTGTAGACCGCTACCAATGTCGTATCCGCTGTCGCACTAAATGTATATGTCGCATCTGCACTTACTAGGTCTCCATTAAACGTATCTTTATGCCAGCCTTGAAACGTAAGTCCTTCTTTTGCCTCAGCGGACACCGTCACCGCCATCCCTTTTACATAAGAACCGCCTCCTGACACATTTGCTACTGATGTACTCCTTCCGTCCTCCAGTGCGGTGTAAAGAGCGACCTCAACCTGCTCACTTCCCGTCTGCTCAGGATTCTCACTCGTTGCAATCGATGTCAATGTCATGGACATCGTCAATGTCAAAGAGAGCAAAAGTGCAAGCAATCGTTTTCCTGTTATTCTTTGTTTCATATCACTTTTCTCCTTTCTTTTTCAACTATCCAATGGTGTCTAATCCTGTGAGGTCGATTTCCCCCTGGTCAACCCCGGATGTAGACACTATATCCATTTTGTCAAAATTCATGATTTCAAAACTCGGACATTCATACATTTGCTTTTTTCCTGTTTTTTTCTTCATTTTGTGTACAATCTCCTTTCCTTTTTTCCAATTACTTATGCATTCCCTGCCGGATATACCCCGATAATGCTGTCGATGTATATCGTCCCGGCAAACATCTGGAAGAAGAAGCCTCCTTCAACGTCATAAACCCTTGGGTCGCTTGCAATCTGAGCAATCATCTCCTCAGATGTAATTGTCAGAATATTTTCTCCGGCTTGCAGTGTATACTGTTTTCCCCAGAGCCAGAATGGTACATTATCTGTTTCTGAATATACAGACATCTGAATATACTCATACTTCTGCCAATCTGCTGTTTCCAATCTTGCCCCGTCTTTGAGGAGTTTCAGAACCACGCATTTCCACTCACCCGATAAATTCAGCTTCACGGCACTCTCTCCGCTTTGCTTATGGTCTGCTACAAATTCCACACTGTCCGCCTGATTGTAGAGGACTCCGTCCTCTTCAAAATCCTGCAGTGTATCATATCTCCGGTCTTCCGGGAAATACGCTGTTTCTTCCGTATCAGGAAGTTCCGGATATACTCCGATAATACTGTCGATGTATATGGTGCCGGCAAACATCTGGAAGAAGAATCCTCCTTCATTGTCATAAGCCCGCGGGTCGCTTGCAATCTGAGCGATCATATCCTCGGATGTGATTGTCAAAACATTTTCTCCGGCTTTCAGTGTGTACTGTTTTCCCCAGAGCCAGAATGGTACATTATCTGTTTCTGAATATACAGACATCTTGATATACTCATATTCTTCCCAATCTGCTGTTTCCAATCTTGCTCCATCTTTGAGGAGTTTCAGAACCACGCATTTCCACTCGCCTGATAGAGTCAGCTTCACGGCACTCTCTCCGCTTTGCTTATGGTCTGCTACAAATTCCACGCTGTCCGCCTGATTGTAGAGGACTCCGTCCCCTTCAAAATCCTGCAATGTATCGTATCTCCGGTCTTCCGGAAAATACGCAGAGGCACTTCCTTCCGGATATACCCCGATAATGCTGTCGACATACACTGTACCGGTTGTCAGTTCATAAAGGAATCCGCCTTCACTATCGTAAACATTATCCGCTCTTGCAATTTCCGCTAAAATCTGCCCTGGTGTAATCTGTATCTTATTCGCTCCACGTTTCAAAACAAATGCTTTTCCGTAGAAGTTAAATTGCGTTCCGGCTTTTTCAGAATACACATATGCCTGAATGTATTCGTATTTATTCCAGTCCTCTTCCTCTAATCTCTGACCATTCTTCAAAAGAGAAATCACAATTCGCTGCCAATCGCTTGGAACTGTCAGCTTCAAAGATGATTCTCCATCCATCTTGTGTTCTGTCACAGATTCCGGGATAACTGTATCATTGTGCCATCCATATCCACCATTTTCAAAATCTTGCAGTACATCATAAGTCTGATTCTGTGGGAAGTATGTGGTTTCTTCCATATCAGCCGGTGGCACATCCACATATCCTTTTGGATATACACCAATAATACTGTCTACATACACCGTACCCGTCGTCATCTCATAAAGGAATCCTCCTTCGCTGTCATATACATTATCCGCTCTTTGGATTTCCGTTAAAATCTGCTCCGGTGTAATCTGTATCTTATTTGGTCCGCGGCGCAAAACGAATGCTTTTCCGTAGAAGTTAAACTGAACTCCACTTCGTTCTGAATATACATATGCCTGAATATATTCATACTTTTGCCAATCTCCTGTCTCAAGCCTCATGCCATCCTTCAAAAGACTGATTACAACCATCTTCCAATCAACCGGTGAAGTTAGCTTCAATGAAGTCTGCCCATCCATTGCATGTTCTGTCACAGAGTCTGCTGTGATTTCCGGATGATGCCATCCGTATCCACCATTTTCAAAATTCTGCAGAACATCATAATCCTGTTCCTGTGGGAAATAGCTTGTCTTTGTCATATCAGCCGGCGGCACATCCACATATCCTTTCGGATATACACCGATAATACTGTCTATATACAAAGTTCCCTTTGTCATCTCATAAAGGAATCCGCCTGTGCTGTCATAAACCTCATCTGCCCTTGCAATTTCTGCCTTGATTTCCTCCGGAGTGATTCGAATCACATTTGCACCACGTTTCAAAACAAACGCTTTTCCATAAAAATTAAACTGTACTCTGTTTCGTTCTGAATATGCATACACCTGAATATACTCGTATTTCTCCCAATCTTCGGTCTCAAGCCTTGCTCCATCCTTCAAAAGATTGATAACAATTCGTCTCCAGTCCATAGATGCGGTCAGCTTCAAGGCTTTTTCTCCATTCATCACATGTTCTGTCACAGGTTCCGCAGTAAGCTCCGCATGATGCCATGCATATCCACCATTTTCAAAATCCTGCAGCATGTCATAGGATTGATTCTGTGGGAAATACGTGGTCTTCTCCATATCAGCCGGCGGCACATCTACATATTTTTCCGGATATACACCAATAATGCTGTCCACATACACTGTTCCCTTTGTCAATCGGAAATAGAATCCACCTGTAGAGTCATAAACATTTGAAGCAGTGGCAATTTCCTTCAAAAGATCCTTAGAGCTAATAGTAATCACATTGGGACCCAGTTCAAGATTGTATGTTTTGCAGTAAAAATCAAATCTTGCACCCTCTGTTTCCGCATACACATATGCCTGTATATATTCGTATTTTTGCCAATCTTCTGTTTCCAATGGAGCACCGTCTTTTAAGAGTTTCATAACAATTACACTGTCTGAAGCATTGGTAGACAGGCATACCGATTTCTCACCGTCCATCACATGTTCTGCTGCAAAACTATTAGTAACCGCCGGAGCCACAAAATCAACTCCACCTTCTTCGAAATTCTGCAACATATCATATTTTTGATTTTGCGGGAAATAATTCTCTTTCGCCGTGTCCGGAATTCTCTTCAGAATCTCCACGTCAACCGTCTTGGTGCCCACATTTCCACTCTTATCGGTCGCTGTATACACAATCTGGTATTCTACACCTTCCTTTACGGTGTGTGTTCCTGCTTTTACCTGAGCAGTCACATCTTTTCCAGCTCCTTCTTTCACGGCATAAGACACCGTTATGTCCTCCAGGCTGTTGTCATATGCAACTGCTTCAGGAACCCTAATCCTTCCACCTGCCATGAGTGAAAGTTTGTCATGAGCTGCTTCTGTTCCAAGATCAATTGTAGGCGCTTTCGTATCTGTGCTATAGTTATCAAAAGTACCCACCAGGTTATCCACCCAGATAGTTCCGGTATCGGACTTAATCTGGAACCAGAGGAACATCATTCCGGAATAAGTATCACTGATTGTAGAAGGAATTCTTCCTTTCGGATACTGGGAGTTCAAGTCATCTCTTGTAATCGTGATTATATTTTTCCCTTCTGTAATTGGATACCTTTGATTCAAAAGATAAAACCCTTCGTTTATATCCTCCATATCCACATCGGAATACACTGTAATCTGCAAGTTATCAAACCCACTCAAATCATAATACTCAGGATATACAGCAATCATCTGGTAATCATTGTTGCAGGAAAGTTTCAGTGCATTTCCCTCTACCGCGTTTTCAGAGGTAATCTCCATTCCCTGTGCCCAGACCTTCTTATCGTCATCAAAGTTCGCAAGCTCTATCTGCCTTGTGCAATCAATGATAACTTCTTTTTCAGTTTGATTTTCAAAGCAATCCCTCGCCGTATATGTAACAATATATTCGCCATACTCTTTTGCCACAAAGGTGTCATCTGCATCTCCCTCTCCTTTTGCAATGGCAACCTCTGCATCGGCAAATTCGACTTTATATTCTGCACCAAGCACCTCTCCGCTCTTGTCTTTCCATGTGACATTCGGAATAGCAACTGTATCCCCTTTTTTTACCATCATATTCTCAGCGCCCGCCGGAAGTATGATTTTGGGACCTTTCGTGTCAGAAACCTGCACATCTAAAGTTTTATCAATCTTTTCTTCCCCTTCTTCAGCTACAAAGCGAATCGTATAACCTTCCAAATCATAAGCTGCGAACCGGGTTCCTCTTCCCAACAGTTCTACGTCTTCTCCTTTGGAATCTTTTACTTCGATTTCTACAGGAATCTCCTTTCTCCCTTTTTGTGCTGTCACTTCCGGAATGTAGTACATCTCCCCAAGTTCCGCCGTTGTTGCAACGGGGATGGAAGACATCTCCAGTACATCTTTTTTATTGAAGAATGCATGCAGAATCGCCGAGGAAGCCAGCCCGACTGATACAACCGTCAATAAAGTGATTAAAACTTTCTTCTTCATTTTCTCCTCCTTTAATAAAATTTTATCTATATTTATCAAAACAGATGAATGCGACATGTGCGAATCGCAAACTATCTGTATTGTTCGTAAAAATGATCAATTACTTCTTCGTATACATGCGAAGGCCGATTGAGTGCTATCAGGTAATGACTTCCTCCACCAACTTGAAAAGTTGATTTTCCGTTGTTATCTATCTGTACTTTTCCGCACTTCGAGCAATCAAACAACTCCGTGTACTTGCCTGACGCATATAGCAGTGCAAGTACATCCCAAGAAGAAGATGCCAGACTGTCCCCCCGAAATGCGCGGTACATTTGATATACGGGATTTTTCTCCTGCCCTTTCAAGCCCTTTCCTGTCAGAACCTCACTTCCCTGATTAAAATCCAGCACATAAATCGGAACTTCTGACAGAGTAAAAACTTTTTGTGCAGATTTTATGTCCAATAAAACATTAAATTCACCCTTCCAATACAAATCGCCACACAAGTACTTTTCTCCGTAATTCGAAAAATTTCCACACATCATCACTATCTTGTCTGTTTTTTCAAGTAATAGCTCTCTATATGAAAAATTTTGACCCGGAATCCGTCTTTCATCCATCATGTCGGCAAGGTTGTTTGCCTGTCCGATACATAAGAAAGTAGTTCCATGTGTCGGACTTTCCATAAGCGCTTTCACAATCACCTCTCTTGCAGTCGAAAAAACAACATCCTGATTGTACTGTTCTATTTTCAATGCCTTTAATAATTTGTAAAAACTCGGTTTCTCCTTCCAACCTGAGAAGTTGTCTGCCGGCTCAAATTTTGCATAAAACTCGTCAAAAAAACAATCTACATCTATCGCATATCGTTCTGCGATTCCAATCGGAATATTCGGATTCCCATAATACTCATTTATGGCTTTTACCGCTCTCCCTCCAATTTGCTTATTCACAGAATGGGTGACAGAAACAATTTGCAATATGGAACCATTTTGAAAAAGATTTGCAAGTGCAAGAGCTCCTGCATCGTCACAATCAAATCCCAAATCCGTATCAATTATAAGACGCGTCCCTTTCATGCTCTTCACTATATCACTCCTCTCTGGTTATCCCTTCCGGCAAACGGACAGTGGATTCTACTTTTCCGTTGACAACCTCGTGTCTTATGTAAATCTTTCCGTACAAAGAAGGAATTTCTCCTTCCGCATAGTCCATTCCGCAAAGATGCGGCTCTATTTTTATTTTTTTATAACCGGGTTCTACTGCTGTAATTCCTAAAATGTGTCGATAAAAGAAATCAATAAATCCGGAAGACCAGCCGTGACATAAGCTGTGTCTTAATCCTGTATAGCAAAAACGTCCGAAATCTGCATGAATACTTTTACGGCCTTCTTCCGGCATCGCATCAAGCGGCAGTGGATTTTCTTCCAGCCATTTCAAATCAAAATCTTCCCAGAAAGTTGTAGCTCCAAAATCTAACATAGCTCCGAAATACTCTTTTAAAATTTGAAGCGCAAACTCTCCGTCTCCTATCTTCCGCAGTGCTTCGACAATCGCAAAGCTCATGAATGCTGTCATTCCTGCTGCTCCTTCACACTCAAGCAATGGGCGTGCCTCTTTCTCTCCGATTTTTCCTGCAAGTACCCCAAGTGCAGTTACCTGTTTAAATTTCGATGCTTTATACTCCTGATTATCCAGTCTTTTTAATAATTCATCTGCGCGGGCAGTTGACAAACCGAAACGCGTCAATAAAATTTTGGTCTGCTTCAGCGCATAAATCAACAGGTATTTCCATCCAATCTCGCTGTCCTCTGTAGAATAGGTCGGCCAGTCAATAAAAAACTCATTCCCAACGTAATAGCTCAACTCGCTTTTGTCATAGGAAACATTTCCTCTTTCTCCTACGATGATAGAAAAATCTTTTATGACCTTTTCGATATACGGAATCATTTCAGTGACATATGTATCATCTGCAGACAGTTCATAATATTTTTCAAGGCAAATAAGCCACCACGCCGAGTAGGAAGGAATATTATTTATCCATGACCTCTGAAATTCTTTTACCGTATCCAATGCTTTCCTAAACTGGGGAATCTGTCCGTAAATCGTAGAGGCTCCCAGCAATTCCGGATAAAAATCTCCCATCCAAAATACTCTGTCACGTTTTATCCCATCCCAGACATTGTCAGAGCGAACACAAAGTGAAATTGTATGTTCTGCCACCTTATATATTTCGTTCAATCTCTCATCTGAACAAATAAAACGCCCTTTCGGTGTAAGTCCGTTTTTCTCTTCTTCAACAAAGAGCATAGAAACATGAACTGCTTCCTCTTTTGCACCGTCGATTCGAGCAAATCGGAACCCACTTTCACTAGTTGAAACATCTCCACATGACACAATCGGATAAACAGCATCCCTTAAAGAGTGATGGTTGCCCGCATTATTTTCGTCAATCTCCGCACAGGTTTCCACTACTGATTCTCCAAGACGGATGCGAACCTCTCCTCTTATATCGTTCCAACCAAAGAGAATATGCACACGTCCGCATATCTCCTTGCCAAAATCAACAATGATATATCCACCTTTTTCAATCCTGCACGCACGACATAAAAACGGATGCCTTTTCTTTTCCCAATTTTCAAACAGTGCTTCTGCTCCTACAACGTTCTCCTGCTTTACAATCTTCTTCACATTTGTTTTTTTGTCTTTATTCTCTTTATTCATCCAAACACTCTATTTCTTTCTCTATACTTTATAATTATTGTACCTCAACTTCTCTCGTAAACAATTAACTACAAAGACCAAATATTGTACTACAACGACTTCCCTATTGCTTCTTTTTATCAAACGTGTTAGCATAAGTTATGATTTGTGTTGGATATATACTAAAAGATTTAGTGGAATTTAATGGAAATATATTGAAATCCAAGAGAATTTTGCTTTTATTTTTCCGACATTTCATAATACCATTCACAAAAAAGGAGGAATATTCTCTATGAAAAAGATACTGGTAATTGGAAGTTTAAACATGGATATCACCCTGCGAATGGAGCGGGCACCGGAAGCCGGAGAAACGCTCACGGCAGATTCACTGATAACTTCTCCCGGTGGGAAAGGAGCAAATCAGGCATATGCTGCCGGAAAACTGGGTGGTGATGTGATGATGCTTGGAGCAGTTGGACAGGATGCATATGGAGAGGAACTGTGCCACAATTTAGCTTCTGTAGGTGTAGATATATCCGGAATCCGTAAGATAGCCGGAGTTTCCACCGGAACAGCGGTTATCTTTGTTGAGCATACCGGTGAAAATCGCATTGTCCTTGTAAGCGGCGCTAATAGTATGGTAGACCGGGCATACATTGATGAGCACATGGATAAAATAAGAGACTGTGAAATCGTAATGCTACAATTAGAGATTCCGTTGGACACGGTAATTTATGCTGCGAAACGAGCAAAAGAAATGGGAAAAACCGTAATTCTGGATCCGGCTCCTGCCATCCCGAATATTTCTGCCGAACTCTTGTCATGTGTAGATTATATAAAACCTAACGAAACAGAATTAAATATGATTCTCACAGGAAAAACGGATAGTTTGCAATTCGATGAAGCACTGGAACAGGTGCAGAAACTGGGAGTTAAAAATGTCTGGGTTACTCTGGGAAGCCAAGGGGTCTTCCTGAAAGAGTCCGGTAGAGACGGGGAACTGATTCCCTCCGTTCGCGTGACAGCCGTAGACACCACAGCTGCAGGTGATACGTTTATTGCGGCAGCGGCTGTAAGCCTTGCAAAAGGAAAGAGCCCAAGAGAGGCCGTTTCCTATGGTAACCGGGCAGCGGCAATTACTGTCACCAGACCCGGTGCACAAAAATCTATGCCAAACGCAGATGAGGTCTCCCCTGTATAGAAATACTTTTGAGGAGGTTCAACACAATGAAAAATCTTTCAAAACAAGACTTTGATATATTTAATTACTCCGATATTTTATCAGAAACCCCCATTTATCTCAGGAATTCCTGGAATGAAAACACTCCACTACACCGTCATTCACATATTGAATTTTTTTATGTGTTTGATGGCTCCGGAATTCATATATTGAACGGTGAAAAAAATACTCTTACTTATGGAAACGCTTGTTTACTGACTCTAAATGATATTCATGGTTTTCAAAAAATGGGAGATAAAGACTTCAAACATATGGATATTTGTATTGACGAGAGTTATTTTAGAAGTATCTGTGATTTCTTTTCTCCTACTTTGTATGACGAGTTATTCAGTAAACATGGATATGCTTTTAAACTTTCGGCAGAAGAAATCTCAAAAATTGAGAATCGAATTCCGAATCTTCTTTTAGATACCAAAGATTCGACATACTATTTGTTTGCCAAGGTTTTGATGACTTCTTTGATTAACCTTATTTTGGAACACACCACAAGGCAACAGACCGCTCCCCCAACGTGGCTTCTCCAACTGCTTACTGACCTTAGTACGCATGATAATTTTAAAAACAATCTATCGGCAATCATCTCTCAATTTGATTATAATGAGGATTACATCCGCCGTCTGTTCAAAAAATTTTTTGGAATGACAATGACGGATTATTTTAATCAACAAAAAATAGATTATGCTTTTCAGCTTTTGAGCACAAGCAGTCTGACTACAGAGGAAGTCTGCGAAATAACCGGATTCAACAATATTTCTTACTTCCATCGTCTTTTCAAACGAACTTTTAATGTGACACCCGGAAGCATTCGCAAGCAATTATGATTGCCCCTTGCAATTCCTTCCAATGTCTGATAGAGTTAGTTTGAAAATAAATTTAGACAAAGGAGATTCCATTATGAGCAAGCATGAACCAGATTGTAACTGCGGATGCGAAGAAGAAGTAACCGTAACCTTAACACTTGACAACGATGAAGAAGTGGAATGTGCTGTTCTTACGATTTATGAGGTAGACGGCAAAGAATATATTGCACTGCTTCCGCTAAATGAGGAAGGTACGGAAGAAGACGGCGACGTTTACATTTACCGCTATGTCGAGACAAAAGACGGAGAGCCGACACTGGAAAACATCGAGGATGATGACGAATATGAGGCTGCTGCGGATGCATTTGACGAATGGCTGGACGAGCAGGAATTTGAAGAATTAGAAGAGGAAGAATAGTCTCTCCACTGAGCCTTTGGCAGTCGGCACACACGCCGCTGCCAAGGGCTTTTTCTTTTATCTGCAATCTTCTTGTATTTTCTTGCACTCTGTTTTTGATAGATGCAATTGCTTCTCAAAAAACGTAATAATAATACTAATAATAATGAAGTTCAAAAATTTAAAAATAGATTGGCAGGAAACTGCTTTTGTGCTAAGATATAGAAAAGCATTATTTTTCAAAAGTTTCATACGGTTCATCCCGTATCCAAGAATCTGATATTCATTTCAGGAAATCTCAA
>ONED01000043.1 GCA_900316755.1 uncultured Eubacteriales bacterium | reverse complement strand
TACTGTCTTGATTTGACGTGGTTCTAAGTGAAGGAGAGATGCAATCAGACCCCTTAATACCTTCTCGTTCTTTTGTAAAATGTAATGGAACATATAGTCATTTGTCATGTTGTACGGTATGTTCCCGGTGGCTCCCATATAGGAAGCGTACACTGTGTCTTGCATAGGCAAAAACCTCCTTATGATGTTGTGAAATATGGAAATACAAGCACGGATAATCTTCTGATCTGTAATTTGAATTTCAGAATGGTCTGTTGACCAAGAACGTAGATATTCTGCTTGTGGTAAAATGCTATCACAGATTCTGGATACTGTCAATGCAAAAATTAGAGTCTTCTTAGAAGAAATGTATGTTAGAATTTTCATTACTATTTTAACTTGAATATTGTATATATTTTAAAATAGATGTATACTATATTTTAGGAGAACGAAAGGAGTTGATTATATGAGTTTAGCATTAGCTGAATTCACGGAAAAATTAGTTTCTATTTCTGATTTTAGTCAAGGAAAAGCCGGAAAGATATTTTCTGATGTTGCAGATAATAATAGGGAATACGTTGTACTGAAAAACAACCAACCTACGGCAGTTGTTATCTCTGTACAAGAATACAAAGACACTCAGAAAAAAGTTGCCATGCTGGAAGAAATTCTTGAAAAAATAGAAAATCTCAGACTCTTAAAGCTTGCTGAAAGCAGGGTTGATGATGCCACGACCTCGTTCGAAGATTTTATTGCAGAGGAAGGTTTCTCAACGGAAGAATTAGAAGCATTGGCTGAAAGTGTAAAAATTGAATGAAACGCTGGAAAATGCGCATTTGTAATGAGGCAAAAAAGGATTATCGTAAATTGGACGGCTCCATACGCAAACAGGTTGTTGCAGGTATTCTCAAAGTCGCAGAAGCACCATTACCAAGTCAAAATGGTTATGGGAAACCTTTAGGAAATAAAAATGGCAATAATTTAACAGGTTTTTTCAAGATAAAATATAAAGCAATCGGAATAAGGGTTGTCTATACTCTAGTTCCCTCAAAAGCTACCATGAATATAGTTGTTATTTCAGAGCGCGATGATAATTACTGCTACGATTTGGCCTCCAAACTATATGCAAAATATGGTGACCGGGTATTTGAGGATTTTTTTGACAACCTAATATAAAAGTATATAATAAGGTGGCTTTTACTTTACCTCATCAGTTAAATATCATGCTACTATAAAAAAATATGTTCGTGAGTGGTATAAAAAAAAGCTTTGGTTTGCTATACTGAAATCAAAAAAACCAAGAGAATTTAACTGTAGGAGGGTAAAAGAAATATGAAAAGGTTTTTTAGCGGAATTTTGCTATGTGTCTGTATGGCAGTGGCTTTGATTACCGGTTGTGGGAAAAAGGAAGCAATCCCATTGTTTACAGACGGCGAGGCAAATTTTATTATCGTTCGTTCTGCAGATGCTGACAATGAGACAATCAATGCTGCAGCGGATTTGCGTCAGACAATCGCTGACAATCTTGGAATTACTGTCAATCACAAACCGGACTCGATTGCGCATAAAGATGGTCAGTTGGAAGTGAATATTGGAATTACCAACCGTCCGGACAGTCAGGCGGTGTATGGCGAAGTTTCCAATGAGACTGAGACAAACGGTCTCGACTATATTATCAAGCAGAAAGGTGATTACATATACATTATAGGTATGAGTAATCGGGCATTGCAGGAGGCAGTGGATTATTTTGCAGAAGAATTCTGTTCCGACGCAGGGGGCAGCGTTCAAGAAGATTATCATTATGTTTACACTTATACGGGCGAGGAAGAAAAAGCCTTCAGCATTAATGGAGACACGGATCTTGCAAAATATAAGATTGTCACACCAAAGTATAATATGTCATATCTTGTAGGGCGCGAGGTGGAAACGCTCAATGACAGTCTTCTGGTTTCCAATGGAGTTCTGCTTGGGCAGGCAACCGATTGGGACGAGGAAAGTGAATATGAGATTATCATTGATCAGACAGAACGTCCGGGTACGCCAAAGACAGAGGACAGCGACCAATACCGTATTAAAGTAGAAGGAAATAAGGTATATATCACAGGCGGAAGCAATGAAGCCACGGCTGTTGCGGTCAAAGAGTTTAATAAGATGGTTACCGAGGGTGGGAGTGTTGACGAGAAAACGGATATAACGGGCAGCTATGCTGAAACAGTGAAGAATTATGAAGATTATTATGCGATGACTTTCCATGATGAGTTTGACACAATGGATAGATCCATATGGCACTTCTATACAGGAACGAACACAATGCTTTCTGAATCTGACTGTAATACGGATGACCCGAAGAATCAGTGGATTGAGGACGGCAAGCTGTATATGAAAACCACAAAGGAAGGGGATCATACCAATTCGGTGCATGTGCGCACCGATAACTCCACATGGTTTAGGTACGGTTTGATTGAAGCCAGTGTGAAGATGAGGCAGACCAGTGGTCAGGGTGGTGCATTCTGGTTGCTGGGCAATACGTCGCAGGATTATTATGCTGAGATTGATATTTATGAGGCTACGATGAATGCTGTGAAATTTACTCCGCTTAGCTGGGTATCAAAATCAATTTCCGGTGTCAATTCCGGACCGTATTATTGCGATTTTAAGGGAGATATCAAAACGTATGAGGGCGGTGTTGCAGGAGATACCTACTATCGTTTTGAGAATGATGACAAAGAACAATATTTCCACACATATGGGATTGAGTGGACAGACAGCTATATTACCGGCTTTATTGACGGCAGGACATTTATCAGGATAGACACCACGTTTGATGAGCGTGCTGTAAAGACGTTTAATAATTTTATGCAGATTATTATTTCACAAGGCGCGCTTGATTCGGGCGGAGCCACTAAGGCCAATGAAACAACAGACTGGGAAAATAACTATTCGATATTCGATTATATAAGATTGTATCAGACATCGAATGGGGAAATAAGAAACAGATAAAAGGAAGGAGAAAATAATATGAAAGATTTAAGCAAAATGAAACTGGTGTTTGAGGAAAATTTTGATACAGAGCTTGCGGAGGGAAAGTGGGCAGAGAGTGTTTATACAGAGAGGTTTTATCCGGAAATCATCGACTTCGGGTACACAACCACACTGGATGGGGAGAAGGCAGATAAACCCTGTGCTCTTGTGGATTCGAATATCAGTGCGAAGGACGGCAAGCTTATTCTGAGAGCAAAAGGCGGAGCGGAAGAGGTTTACACCGGTTCTGAACTGAGAACAAAAGATTTCTTCAATTACGGATATTTTGAAATTAAAGCGAAACTTTGTACCAGTAAGGGAGTTTGCCCTGCGTTTTGGCTGCTCGGAAGCCGTGACAGTGCCAGCAAAATTGAATATGAGGTAGATGTATTTGAATGCTTTGGGAAAATGCCCGGCATTATAAAAAATACACTTCTGGCACACAATTATCCCAATGGTTCTCAAGGTGGAAATCACGGTACAGAACATAGATTCCTTTATAACAGGGTGTCAGAGGAACCAATTCCGAAAAAAGACATGGTAAAAGTTTTTGAGGAAAATTTCAATAAGACCTTTTTTGCCGGAAACTGGAGTGAAGAGTTCCACACATTTGGTCTTGATTGGCAGAAGGATTCTATTACCTGGTATGTGGATGGGGAGCCTATGTTGTCTGCAATTCCTTCAGAGGTTTTTGATGGAAAATATATCTATAACGAACCAATGCGGGTAGTGCTGACCTGTTATTCGGGCAGGGATGTCTGCTCACCGCTTACGGGTCTGCCGGATGCGACCACGGACTGGGAGAATGGGAATCGCATAGAAATTGATTATTTAAAGGTTTATCAGTACTAGGAACACATTAAAGAGAGATGGTGAAAGATGAAAACAAAAGTATCCAGATTACCGAATGCGGTAAAATTTACTCATAAAGAATGGACAGGTACGGAATATCAGGATATAAATGGACAAATGGTAAAAGCGGCTGATATTTACGAGATTAATCGAGAAGAGTCCAGTATGTTTGCGAGCACAAGTGTTGTTTATGACACTGTAGAGAAGGCAATCAAAGGGGCAAGAGACTACAAGAAAGATGTTTCTAAATATGTACAGTTTCTGACAGGAGAGAATGCTGCAGATTGGTCACTGGTGGTTCTGCAGAACCAAACACAGGCACAGGGAGACGATTATAAAGATTTCTATAAAACAGACTATATTGCTACAACGGATGACTGGAAATCTAATTTACAGCTTCCATGCAGTTGGACGCGTCAGGGTTTTGATTTTTCTGTTTACACAAATGTAACGATGCCGTGGCAGATTAAATACGACAGTAATGTGGCATGCCCATGTGCTCCGGTGAATTATAATCCGGTGGGATTGTACCGGAAGATATTTCGTGTGACGAATGATATGCGCTCGGCTGCCGGGAGAATTTACATTTCTTTTCAGGGTGTGGAGTCTGCTTACTATGTGTATGTAAATGGCAAAGAGGTTGGCTACAGTGAGGATAGTTACAGTCCGCATAGTTTTGATATTACGGACTATTTGAACGAGCCAGACGCAGAAAATCTGTTGGCTGTGAAGGTTCACAAGTTTTGTGACGGCACATGGATGGAAGATCAGGATATGTTCTATGATGGAGGGATTTTCCGTGATGTGTATTTGTATTCCGCTCCTCTGGTACACATTCAGGATTATAAGGTAGAAACAGATTTGGATGCAGACTATCGGAATGCAGAACTGAAACTGGAGATTACGGTGGCAAATGCCTCTACAGAGGAGGCTTCCGGATGCAAAGCAGATGTAAAGCTCTATGATGCGGAAGGAAATGTGTTTGCTGACGGTATCGTTTTGAATCTGGGAATGATTCCGGCAGCCGGGGACACAGATGGAAAAGCGTCTGCTACTGTGACCACTACGATTATTTCACCGAAGCTTTGGTCTGCTGAGACACCGTATCTGTATACGATGGTGCTGTCTCTGTATGATTCCGGTACGTCGGAATACTTGGGAAGTGTCTCTCAGCAGTTAGGTTTTCGTGAAATTGAGTTTACAAGAACGGAAGTAGATGAAGATGGAACCAGAACTACTCAACTTTCCGACTATGAGCCGATGAGGATTAATGGAAAGCAACTTCTTCTAAAGGGTGTCAATCGTCATGATACGGATCCGGTATATGGGAAATACGTGTCTCATGAGATTCAGGAAGAAGACGTTATACTTATGAAGCAGTATAACATCAATGCAATCCGTACCTCCCACTACAGCAATGATGAGTATCTTTACTATCTGTGTGACAAGTATGGGCTTTATATGATGGCAGAGACCAATCTGGAGTCACATGCGTTGATGAACAAGGAGGATGCGCAAAAGAATTTTAAAAATCTGGCTATGGATCGAACCATCACAGCCTTCAACCGTCTGAAGAACCGGACAGCAGTGATTATGTGGTCTATCGGTAATGAGAACTATTACACAGAAAATGCTAAAAAATATGCAGACGGCATGTTTTTTGATTTGATTTGGTACTTCAAGAATCATGACAGCACCAGACCGGTACACTGTGAGAGTTCGGGGGCAAGCAGTGGTGTGGATATGGTCAGTAATATGTATGCCGGTCTGGGTACCGTTTCAGCATGGTCAAAGAGAAATATGCCCTTTATGCTTTGCGAGTATGATCATGCCATGGGAAATGCGGTAGGAAATTTAAAAGAATATTGGGATGTATTCCGATCTTCCGATAACATGCTTGGCGGATTTATCTGGGACTGGGTAGACCAGGCGAGACTTTTGAATTTGGATACACTTCCGGAGCATTATGTTTTTACTGAGAGAAAGGGTGTGACGGGAAAAGCGGTTGTTTCCGCATGGACGGCTGCAGAGAAGGGAGCCCTTTCATCAAAGAGCGCAGATGCTTATGCGCTGTTTAACTGCGACAGCTATAATACTTCTTTCGGCGGAAGTGACAAGACATTCACCTTTGAAGTCATCTGTAAACCACGCTCCACTAATGAGATGGTGCTCATGGCAAAGGGAGATAAGCAGGTTGCCTTGAAAACGGATGGAAGCAAACGGCTGGAGTTCTTCGTATTTAACGATGGAAGCTGGCACACGGTGGCAGCAAAACTTCCGGATAACTGGGTAGGCAATTGGCATCAGGCAGCGGCTTCTTATGATAAAGGTTATGTTGTGCTATACTGTGATGGAGAACAGCTTGCGGCGGGAGAAACCAGTTCCACTATTGAAACCAGTGATTTTGCGCTTGGTCTGGGACGTGAGACACAGAGGGGAGGCTCTTTTATAGGAGAGATTTCTCTGGGACGTATCTATAATAAAGCGTTGAGCGTCGATGAGCTGAGAGCACAATACAGTGCAAATCCGGCCATCAAAGCTGATGATGACTGCGTGATTTTGTGGGCAGATTTGGCAGATTTGAAGCCGTCTGATTATAAGAAACCTTATGATTATTACGCACAGGATTATGCACATAAGCGTCTTTATGCAGAAGAATCAAAGGGTGCCTATTTTGGGTATGGTGGTGACAGTGGAGATTTACCAAACAGTTCCTCTTTCTGCGTAAATGGTTTGTTGTCTCCGGACAGAGACGTGCAGCCGGAATTGTATGAAGTCAGATATCAGTATCAGAGCGTATGGTTTAAGGCTACGCATGCCCAACTGAACGATGGACTGGTCGAGACTTACAATGAAAACAATTTTCTGAATCTGAATGACTTTGATGTGATGTGGACACTGACTGAGGATGCTGTGGTGATTGGAAGCGGTACACTGACAGATACGAATATTGCAGGCAGAGAGACGAGATGTCTGGAAGTTCCATACCGGGAGTATCTCCCGGCAGAGAAGAAGGCGGGAGCAGAGTATTATCTGAAGCTTTCTGTGAAGCTGAAAGAGAATACCTTGTGGGCCAAGGCAGGTCATGAGGTGGCTTATGAGCAGTTCCGACTGCCTATAGATGTAGAGCAGGAAACGAAAACAGTAGATATAAATGTGACCGTGGATGATGCAACAGAAAACGTAATCATCGTATCAGGAACTAATTTCAGTTTTAAAATCGATAAGCGCACCGGTACAATCCATAATTATGTATATGGTGACAATGTGCTCTTGGAGAAAGGACCGGTGCCCAATTATTGGAGAGGGCTGCTGAATAATGATAGTGGAAATTATGACAGAAGATGGCAGAATGTAAACAAGGGTGTGACTGCATCCGAGATTACCACAGGGGTCAATGACGACGGGCAGACAGTCATCACCGTGAAACTGACATCTGCAGGTTGCAGTGCGTTGAAGCAGACGATGGTATATACCGTGGACGGCAGTGGTGCAGTAAGTGTGAAGATGGTGGTAGATGCTACCGGCACAGATTTGGGGAGATTTATTCGTATCGGCACTGTCATGGAGCTTCCGGCAGGATATGAAAACGTAGAATGGTACGGAAACGGTCCGGTAGAAGCTATGTGGGACCGTGAAGATTTTGCTGTGGTTGATCGTTATCAATCCACGGTATCGGAGATGTTCTATCCGTATTTGGATACTCAGGATACCGGCACGGTGACAGGCGTAAAATGGATTACAGTTACCAAACCGGATGCCGATAGTGCGATGGCCATCGCAGCTAGAGATACCGTGGAGGCCAGTGCATTACACTTTACCGTAGACGATCTGCATCAGGCACGACATCCGTATGAACTAACGGAGTTGGATTCTACCATTCTGACAGTGAATTATCGTTCTCAGGGAACCGGAAATAAAAGTTGCGGAACAGATACGCTTGAGTCCTATCAGCTTCCGAATGATAAGGTGTATAGTTATGGGTATACTATGATTCCATATGAGATGGGTCTGAATGTGATGGATGTAACCAGAGCATATCGTAGAGTAAAATATGAGTCGGAGAAGTGTATCAGTGATATGTCGGACCAGACAAAATGAGGGATGAAGAGATGAAAAGGATACAGGAAAAATATCGATATCATGTGACCCCACAATGCAATCCGAAAGCAGTGGTGCAAGGGGCAAACTACAGGTTTACTGTATTAAACAGAAGCCTTGTGCGGATGGAATATAGCCCGGAGGGGCAGTTTGAGGACAGGGCGACACAGATTGTGGTAAATCGGGAGTTTGACGTTCCTGCATTTTGGGTATCAGACAAGGACGGCTGTCTTGTGATTCGCACAGAATGTCTGGAAATTACATATACGGGCGGTGCATTTTCGAGAAATAGTTTGTCCGCTAAGTTTGCGGGAGAATTGGGCGGAAATGCTTACGTTTGGTATTATGGTGATAAACAAAATGACCTTGGCGGTACGGCAAGGACCTTGGATGGAGTGAATGGAGCCTGCAAATTAGAAGGAGGGATGTTGTCCCGGAGAGGAATGGAAGTATTAGATGACAGCAAATCTCTGGTGTTGGCTGAGGATGGCTGGGTAGATGTCAGAGACACAAATGAGACGGACATTTATCTGTTTGCACACAGAACACGTTATGCGGAGGCGCTTCAGGATTATTATAAACTGACCGGGAGCACCCCGCTGCTTCCGCGGTATGCACTCGGAAACTGGTGGAGCCGTTTTTACCGGTATACGCAGGAAGAGTATCAGGAACTGATGAAGGAGTTTAAGAGGGAAAAGATACCCTTTTCTGTTGCTGTGATTGATATGGACTGGCATAAGACCCGGATTGCTCCGAAATATGGCTCCGGCTGGACGGGATTTTCGTGGAATGAGGAGTTGTTTCCGAACCCTAAGGAATTTCTGGAGTTTCTGCACAAAGAGGGAATGGAAGTTACCTTAAATCTTCATCCGGCAGAGGGGGTTGCAGCCCACGAGGATTGCTATGCTGAAGTGGCAAAGGCGATGGGAATGGATGTGCAGGCAGAGGAGAAGGTTCCTTTTGATATAACGAATCCGAAGTGGATGGAGACGTATTTTGAGAAGATTCTGCATCCGATGGAGGAAGAGGGAGTATCTTTCTGGTGGATGGACTGGCAACAGGGGACCACCACAAAGGTGCCGGGACTGGATCCTTTGTGGATGCTGAATCATTATCATTATGTGGATATGCAGGATAAGAATCAAAGACCGCTTATCTTTTCGCGTTATGCGGGACCGGGAAGCCACCGGTATCCGGTGGGATTTTCGGGAGATACGATTGTAACATGGGAGTCTCTGGATTTTCAGCCGTATTTCACTGCAAATGCATCGAATATCGGATACGGTTGGTGGAGCCATGATATCGGCGGGCATATGGGAGGCGTGCGGGATGATGAAATGTATGCGCGCTGGGTACAGCTTGGCGCATTTTCACCAATTCTGCGTCTGCATAGTTCCAATAGTCCGTTCCAGTCCAAGGAGCCATGGAATTATGGAAAAGAGGCAGGGGATTCGGCAATTCGATTTTTGAAGCTCCGCCATCACCTGATACCGTATCTTTATACGATGAATTTTAGAGCTCACGAGGAAGGAATGCCACTGGTGCAGCCGTTATATTATGCGGAGCCTTATGAAAACGCAGCGTATGAGTATAATCGAAATGAGTATTTCTTTGGAAGTGAAATGTTTGTTGCACCGATTACGGAAAAAGCAGATGCGGTTACCGGGCGGGGCTGTGCAAAGGTATATTTCCCGAAAGGGTTATGGTTTGATTTCTTCCACTCACGCAGCTATCGCGGGGGAAGATGCCTTAAGGTGTATCGCAGTCTGGATACGATGCCGGTGTTTGTGAAAGCAGGTGGGATGATTCCTATGGCGGAACCGGAGCAGGTAAATGATATTTCGAATCCGAAAAAACTTCGCATTATGGTATTCCCGGGGGCAGATAATACGTTTGAATTATATGAAGATGACGGTATTACCATGGATTACCAAAAAGGTGTATATGCGAAAACCAGAATTTGCTATCGGTGGGGCAGTAAGCCGGAGCTTGTGATACATAGGCCGGCGGGTGACGAGACCGTAATGGTGAAAGACAGAGATTATGAGGTAGTCTTCCGAAATATTACGCCGTGCAGCTCTATGTGCGTTACCGAAGATGGGAAAGAGATTCCGTTTGAAGTATCGTATGAAGAGGATTGCCTGTGTGTGAAGGTGACAGGCATAAATGGTACGGTTCAGATACTCTTTGGAGAGGACGTAGAGATAGCTGAAACAGATTATAAGCAGGAAATATTTGACTTGTTACACCACGCGCAGTGGGGCAATATGGAAAAAATGTCTATATACAGGCTGATGGAAGGAACCTTGGAAAAGGAGGAATTCGTATCAGGATTAATGGCAATGGATATGGAAATGGATCAATCGCTTTTAGGGGCTGTTTTGGAATCTGTTTTCAGAAATTAAGAGAAAGGGGGAACAAAAGTTGTTTGATATTTTAAGAGAACCGGATGATATACGGGTGATATGCGAGAATGAAAATACAGATGCAAAGGTCAGAGTGGAAATCAAGGAGAGGAAGCTGTATGTACGGCTTCAGGCCGATGCTGCATATCCGGAATTTATTTGTATGCGCTGGAACCATCGCATCAAGGAGCCGGTAAAGATTATGGGGGATAAGTGGGAACGTTCCTATGGAGATATGGAGTGGCATTCGCTGAACGGCGAGATTTTTATGCCATGGTATTTTCTTGCCAATAACGGAGATGAGACAGTGGGATGCGGTGTTATGGTACAGCCGAACAGTTTTGTGAGCTTCCAGTGCGATGCCTCCGGAGTGACCGCATGGTTTGATGTGCGGTGTGGTGCAAAGGGTGTAAAGCTTGGCGGAAGGGAATTGCTTGCAGGGGTGATTGTGTGTGAGCATTATACCGATTGCTCTGCTTTTACAGCGGCGAAGGAATTTTGTAAGGTGATGTCTCCGAATCCGCGTTTGCCGAAAGAACCGGTGTATGGAAGCAATAACTGGTACTACGCATATGGGAAAAGCAGTTATGAAGAAATTATGCAGGATGCAGATATCATTGCAGAGCTTGCAGGACAGAATGAGAACAAGCCGTTTATGGTGATTGATGATGGGTGGTCAGTAAATCGATGTGCAGGTCCGTGGAGATCAAACGAGAAATATGGGGATATGAACAGGGTGGTGGATGGCTTCAGAAAGAGAAATGTGAAGCCGGGTCTATGGTTCCGTCCACTCCATGATAAGGAGGCAGAGGAACTGCACCCGGAATGGCGACTTAAGAAATCTGAGCCGGGCTCGGGTTCCCCTGACTGGATAAAAATAGATAATGGTAAATATCTTGGATATTTGGATCCATCACATCCGGAAGTAAAAGAGTATTTGCGCGCTATCATCAAACAATTCAGAGATTGGGGATTTGAGTTGATAAAGCATGATTTCTCTACGTATGATATGTTTGATTTCTTTGGAGATACGCTAAATGGGAAAATTGCGATTGCAAAGAATTGGGCGTTTTATGAAGAACATAAGACAAGTGCAGAAGTTGTCCTTGATTTATACCGACTGATTAGAGAGGCAGCAGGGGACATGATTATTATCGGATGCAATACGGTTTCGCATTTGTCTGCGGGAATTTTTGAACTGAACCGTACCGGAGATGACACCAGCGGACGAGAGTGGAGCAGGACCAGAGCATACGGTGTCAATACGCTTGCGTTCCGTCTCTGTCAGAACAATTCGTTTTACATGGTAGATGCAGATTGCGTGGGTGTGTTAGAGGATAATATCGACTGGAAGTTGAATAGACAATGGCTGGATTTGCTTGCACGAAGTGGCAGCCCCTTATTTGTATCACTCCAGCCGGAGATGTTGACAGAGGAAATGAAGCAGGATTTGAAAGAAGCGTTCCGGTGTAATTCTAAGCAGCAGGATATTGCAGAGCCTCTGGACTGGCAGTATAACAATCAGCCGCAGCGCTGGGATATAAACGGTGAAGTGACAGAGTATGATTTTGTTATGGATTCCTATCCGCTTCTTTTAGATAAAAAAATCCAGCCTTATTAGGGAGGAACGACATGAAACCTACATTTTTAAATTGTGAAAAACCTCTTGTTACGGTAATGTTAAAACAGGTAACACCGGATGGGGTGATAAAAGAGATGGAACAGGCGCTGCAAGAGGGCGCAGAAGCTTTCGGACTGCAGACAGAAAATTTCAAGAGGATGTATCATAAGCCGGAGATCTGGAAGGAGATATTTGCTGCTGCAAAAGGAAAGCCTCTTTATGTGACCAACTATAAGCTGGTGGAAAATGCAGAGTTGTCTTATGAGGAACTGGCAGAGGAACTTCTGACTTATCCGGACTATGGTGCAACCTTGTGTGATGTGATGGGCGATATGTTCTGCAAACATCCGGAGGAACTGACGGACAATGAGGAGGCGGTTAAAAAGCAGATGTGTCTGATAGACAAGCTGCATGAAAAGGGAGCAGAGGTTATCATGTCTTCTCATGTGAATCAATTTATGACGGCAGAGCATGTGCTTGAGATGGCTTTCGAGCACAAAAGAAGAGGTGCTGATATTTCTAAAATTGTTGCGCATGCCAACGATATGGAGCAGCAGATTGAAAATCTGCGGATTACCGATTTGTTGAAGAAGGAGCTTGGGATTCCATTTTTATTCTTAAGTGGCGGAGAATGCAGAATACACAGACGAATCGGTATCCTGCTTGGATGTTGTATGAGCTTGTGTGTATGTGAACAGTCGGCGAATCCGGATAATCCGCAGCCGCTTATCCGGGAACAAAGAATCATTCGAGATGAAATGCACTTTGTACAGGAGATTTAAGAGGATGGATTTTACAAATTTAAAGAATTTTATGGATGATATGGCGAGGGAGCGGACACCCGGAAATGCAGTGGAAGTGCATCTGGATGGAAAGTCTGTTTTTCGCTATGCAAGCGGATATGCGGATATAGAGACAAAAACCTCTATGACAGGGGAAGAGATGTTTTATATTTATTCCTGCACGAAAATAGCAACTGCGACAGCGGGAATGCAGTTGTTGGAACGGGGGGAAATTCTTCTGAATGAGCCGTTGTATGAGTATATTCCCGAGTTCAAGGATATGTGTGTCAAAACTCCGGAGGGCAATCTTGTCAAGGCTGAGAATCCGATTACCATAGGTGATTTGTTTAAGATGACGGCAGGATTTGATTATAATCTGAAGTCGCCGGGGATTCAGAAGGCGCGTGAGATAACCAACGGGAAAATGGACACGGTGGATGTTGTAAAATGCCTTGCATCTGAGCCCTTGTCCTTTCAGCCGGGAACGAATTGGCAGTATAGCCTGTGTCATGATGTGTTAGCGGCAGTTATCAGCGTGGTTTCAGGGAAGAAATTCAGAGACTATGTAAGAGAGAATCTATTTGAGCCGCTTGGTATGACAGAGAGCGTATATCATAATACGCCGGAAACCATCAAAAGAATGGCGAGCCAATACTGCTTTGTCTCGTATGATGACAAAGTGCAGGATGCAGTGGAGGCCCAAAAAAACGGAAGTGCCAAGGATGGCTTTTTTCAGAATGCAGGAAAAGGAAATGGCTTTATTTTGGGAGAAGAGTATGACAGCGGCGGAGCCGGGATTATCACTACCGTGCCGGATTATATGAAGCTGATAGCTGCTTTGGCAAACCGGGGAATGGGTCTTACGGGAGAGAGAATCTTATCGGGTTATGCGGTAGATCTTATGAGAACAGACCATTTGACTCCGGAACAGAAAAAGGGATACAACTGGCGGTCATGTGCCGGTTGTGGGTACGGTCTGGGAGTTCGGACGCATACGACACCGGCACAAAGCGGAATCATCAGCAATCTTGGGGAATTTGGCTGGGGTGGTGCGGCAGGCTCCAGTGTGATTGTGGATCCGACGATTCGTCTGGGCGTATTTTACGTACAGCACACCTTAAACCCCAGAGAGCACTATTATCAGCCGAGATTAAGAAATGTAGTATATTCCTGTTTGTGACATTGATGATTTTTATATGCAAATGAAAGAGTAGAGTTAGGAGGAGAAAAGAATGATTTTTCAAGATATGGATCGAATTGTTTTTGCAGGAGATTCCGTAACGGATATGGGAAGTGTGCAGCCTGTCGGGGAAGGACTGGGCGATAATGCCGGAAGGGGGTACGTCAGAGTCATAGAAAATCTGCTCTCTGTATGTTATCCTGAGCGGCGTATCCGAATTACGAATTCAGGAATCAATGGGGATACCAGTCGTGGGCTTCTGGCACGTTTTCAGAGAGATGTAGTGGAGTTGGCTCCGGACTGGGTGTCTATTTGTATCGGAATCAATGATGTGTGGAGGCAGTTTGACTGTCCGGCCATGCCGAATAAGCATATTTCTCCGGAGGAATATGAGCAGAATGTAGAGAAAATGATTTTGATGGTGAAGGGAAATGTAAAAGGTATTTTTCTCCTCTCGCCGTATTACATGGAGCCAAATGCACAGGATCAAATGCGTGCAAGAATGGATGAGTATGTCGCTGTATGCCGGGAGCTTGCCAAGAAGCATGACTGCATTTTTGTGGATTTCCAAAAACTTTACGAGGAATATTGCAGTATTCGCCATTCTTCCTTTGTGGCATGGGACAGAGTGCATCCGAATCAGGTGGGTGCAACATTGATGGCAAGAGAATTTTTAAGCCATTGTGGATTTGATTACAATCACAAAGGATAAAGGAGAGAACGGAGTATGAAGGCAAGGAATGATGAAAAAATGGCGCCGGAAACCGGAGGCGTGCTTTTGGACAGACCGTTAGAATGGTTTCATCACAAATCTCTTCCGACGTGGGGATATGAAAAAGAGCAGACAGATACGTTTGCTCTGCTCCATCCAAAGTGCGAAGAACCGGGGAAAGCCTATCCCCTTTATGTTGTGTTTCACTCTGCAGGACATGATGTTTATTCGGCCGTTGGCTGTACATGGCTTCCGGGGAATCATGATATATACCATACACCGGATGATATGTTTGGTCTTTATCTGGATTGCCGACAGCACACAGGTGACTGGTGGTGGGGCGGCAATTCAGCCGTGGATATCATTGATGCGAAACGTGAAGGTGTGGAAAAGCAGCCGGTTGAGAATCGTGTGATAGCAACGATTGAGTGGGTCATAGAACAGTATTCCATTGATACAGAGAGGGTCTATGCGGTTGGAAACTCTATGGGAGGCAGCGGGGCACTTGGAATCGCGATGTGCCGGGGTGATTTATTTGCTGCGGTTAAGGTGAATGTGCCTGCGGGTGTTCGCCATATGGCAGCAAGGTGTTGTCTGGATAGAGAACTGCCGGAAGGTTTTGTGATACCGGACCCGCCAGTTTTAGTCGATTATTCGGCACAAGATGATGTGTGGTCTACAGGGCATCAGGTACTTTACCGGGGTATGAAGGACAAGAAATATGCACTTATGGGATATTTTGGAGAATTTGGACATTGCAATAATGATTCTGAGATACATAAGGTAAATGATTTGGTGCATTCTTTTGATATTTTTGACATTCGTCTCTCAGAGCCATACCCGGTGTTTACTTTTGCACAGACGGATGATCAGATTCCGTGGGCGGATGACGGAACAATCGTGCATCATGATGCGGGGCAGGTAAATGCATTTTTCCGTTGGAGTGATTTCAAGGAGAGTGAGACTTCCTTATCGTTATCGCTTCGGCTTTTGGCACAGGATGAGTGGGCATCCAGGGTTACGTTTCCTGAATCTTCTAAAACGGATATTTCCTTCCGAAGACTGAAAACGTGTAAATTTGTTTCAGGGGATAAAGTGGCGTGGGAATTTGGAGAAGAATCAGGAACGAGTGTGGCAGATGAGAACGGGCTCGTAACGATTCACGGAATCACAGTAGAAAAAGCTCAGAAGGTATTAAAGGTATATAAAATAGAAAAGAATAAAAAGATTGGAGTGAAATAAAAATGGAGAAAAAAGTGTTATTAATCGGTGGCGGTGGTACGATAGGTACCTATGTTGCAAAGGAATTGTTGGAGAAAGGTTGTTATGTGGATATTATCTGTCTGGAAGACTATGCCTCTGACAATGAGAAGTTAAGGTATATCAAGGAAAGTGTAACTCCGGAATTTCTGGAGGAGTTTTTGAGTGACAAATATTATCAGGGAATTCTGGATTTTGTACACCGTGATCTTCCGGAGGATTATATCCGGTATCATATGTTGATTGCCCCTAAGACAGACCATGAAATCTTCTTTTCTTCTATCCGTGCAATCGCGGATGAGCAGCATCCGATTACGGAAGAGGCACCGTTGATTCTTGATTTGATTGATGAGGGGACGTTTACAGACAAAGAGTTTATCGATAAGGATTTTTATGCGCAGACAAAAGCCAGAGGTGAAAGGTATCTGCGTCAGGTATCGAGATATAAGAATTGGACCATTATCCGTCCGATGATTAACTCTTCGGAGAAACGTCTTGATGTCGTCTTACATACTTTTAACCAGGTTATCGAGCTTGCCAAAGCAGGGGAAACGATTTATGAACCGGATATCTGCAGAGATAAGGTGGCAGGTCTGGAATGGGCAGGAAATACGGGTAAAATGATTGCGAACCTGCTGTTCAAAGAGGAGTGCATGGGCGAGACCTATATGCTTTCTACCGGTCACCGTATGACATGGGGTGATGTGGCAGATGTGTATACGGAACTTTTGGGTGCAAAGTTTGAGTGGGTTCCGGTGGAAGAGTACTGTGCAAAGACCGGAAAGGGAGGTTTCCCGATTATGTACGACAGAAACTTTGACCGGTCCGTGGATAACACGAAGCTGTTGAAAGCGACAGGATTAAAAGCAGAGGATTTTGTGCCTTTTAAAGAAGGAATTCGTATGGAACTAAAAAAACTCGGCGCAATCTGATTTGGACGATAGGGCGCATGGTATTTGGAGGTAGAAAATGAGTCTGAAAAAATTGAGGGTGGTTCAGATTGGTATCGGACATGCCCATGCAACATCTGCATTTAACAGCCTGCTCAGACAGCCGGAGCTTTTTGAGGTTGTTGGATTTGCAGTTCCGGAATCGGAACAATCGGAGTTCTCCGATAGGATTGCGGAGTACCGTGATGAAAGGGGCATAAAGCTGTTCACGGTGGAAGAGGCGCTTGGCCTTCCGGAAATTGATGGTGCGGTAATTGAAACGAAAGAAGTAAATCTTACAAAATATGCAATTATGGCGGCAGAGAAGGGGCTTCATATCCATATGGATAAGCCGGGAGGATTTGAACTTTCCGAATTTGAACATTTGATTGATATTGTGAAGAAAAAGAAACTGGCATTCTCCATTGGATATATGTATCGGTTTAATCCGAAAATTCTGGAGGCACTGGAAAAGATTCAGAATGGGGATATTGGAGAGGTCTATTGTGTGGAAGCGCATATGGATTGCGAACACCATCCATCGGAAAGGCAGGAATGGCTGTCTGCTTTCCCTGGAGGAATGATGTTTTATCTGGGATGTCATCTGGTGGACCTCATTTACCGAATTATGGGGGAACCAAAGGAAGTGATTCCTTTGAATTGCTCCGGCGGTTTTGACGGTGTTACCTCTGAGGATTTTGGTATGGCGGTGTTCAAATATGAACACGGGGTGTCGTTTGCCAAGACCTGTGCGTTTGAATGCGGCGGTTATATGAGGCGTCAACTGGTAATTTGTGGAACGAAAGGAAC
>ONED01000031.1 GCA_900316755.1 uncultured Eubacteriales bacterium | reverse complement strand
GTCCAACAGGGGGAGTTTTTCGGCTCCTTGGTCAAGCGGTTAAGACATCGCCCTTTCACGGCGGTAACACGGGTTCGATTCCCGTAGGAGTCATTTACTTCTAACGCGGGAATTTAAAAACCGTGGTTTCAAATTAAATATGGCGCCATAGCCAAGTGGTAAGGCAAAGGTCTGCAACACCTCTATCACCAGTTCAAATCTGGTTGGCGCCTTCACAAAATTCGTGCTTAGTGGCACGAAGCCTGAAAACCCTTGATTTTTCAGGGGTTTTCAGTGCTTTTTGGGACAATTTTTAGGAAGAGGAAAAAAGGCACGGATTAAAGTCTTTTTTTGAACCTAAAAAGCTTGGACTGGCAACTTAAATATTAAATGCTCTGAAAACCGAGATTTTCTTTACAAAAATTTGATTTGTAATGGGGATCCGGCTTTTTCTTTACAGGAAAGCCCCGAAAGAAGCTAAAAATGGAAAAAAAGATTAACAGGGGCGTTATCAGAACAGGAGAAACCGATATTAAGGTGCATTTAATAGATAGTTTCCCAAATCATCCGTATCACGTCTTCGATGATGAGGACATGACAGAACTGGCCGCCAGCATTGAAGCTAACGGCCTGCTTAATCCCATAATTGTGCGCAGCAAAGCTGATGGGCGGTATGAATTGATTTCCGGCCACCGCAGAAAAAGGGCGTATGAAATTTTGAAAATTAATAAAATACGTGCTATTATCGTTGATGTTACTGATGATGAAGCCATCATCATGATGGTAGATAGCAACTACCAATGTTCTAAGATCCTGCCAAGTGAGAAGGCATTCTCCTAGGTGTGCATAAAAAACAAAGGACAGGGCAAAGGACAAGAACAGCTGTAATTATTATTTGAATGCAGTTGATAGATTTTTGATATTACCTATATCTGCCTTTATGGTGATATAATATATTGTATCAACGAGGGGGGGACGGTATGGGTATATTTGCAAATGCACTTACGATTATTTTAGGCGGTTTCTTTGGAAGTAAACGGAGAAATAAAGAAAACGCAAAAGAATACCGTATTTTATCAATCGGTATTATGATTGTTAGCCTTGTAGGTTTCTTTGAAAATGTGTACAATGTGCAGGGAGAAAATATTGTAAGTAAAAACTTAATAATAGTTATATTTTCATATCTTTTAGGAAGTAAAATAGGTGAATTATTGCTGATTGAAGATAAACTTAGCAATTTAGGGAAAGCATCTAACAAATCTCTTAATGCATTTCTTGATGCTACATTATTTTTTGGGATAGGCGGTTTGCAAATAAGCGGTCCTGTTCTTTTAGCAGTAAATAACGATAACAGTCAACTGTTTATGAAATGCTTTGTTGATGCTCCTTTTGCGATAGCTTTTGGTGCTGCATACGGAAAAGTTGTTTCACTATCAGCGTTACCTGTAGCTGCTATTCAAGTCTTAATTGCCTTAATAGCATACTTGTTTTCTTCTGTATTCAGTAATGAATTGACTGCTCAACTTTGTGCTACGGGGTATATTATTCTTTTTTTCTCAGGATTTAATCTCATCACAGACGGTAAGTATAAAATTAATAATATCAATATGTTACCGAGCATTTTTTTCGTAATATTATTTAATTTTATAATCAGCATAGCGGAGAGGATATAAATGACTATACAACAATGTAAATACATATTAAAGATTGCAGAATGCGGTTCGCTTAATGAAGCGGCAAAACAATTATTTGTAGCACAATCCAGTCTGTCAGTAAGCGTTAAGTTGTTGGAAAAAGAGTTGAATATAAAAATTTTTGAACGTTCAGGTAATGGCGTGCATTTAACCAATGAAGGCTCTGAATTTATTCGGTATGCACGACAAATTACGGAGCAGAACGATTTCATTTTGAGCAGATACACTGAAAAGAATAGATTTGATCGGCTTTATGTATCAACACAGCATTATGACTTTGTCGCAGATATTTTCGGAAAACTACTAAATAAAACTAAGGCAGAGTATTATAGGTTTGCTTTGCGTGAGATGAAAACCTATGATGTTATTCACGAAACAGAGATCGCTTATTGTGATATCGGAATCATCGCTATCAAAGGTAACGATAACAGCGTAATGGAAAGATATTTAAGCAAAATTGGTTTGTCGTTTATACCGATATTAAAAGCATCACCACATGTATACCTTCGCAAAGAACATCCTCTTGCAAAGCAAACTGTAATTATATCGGATGATTTAAAAAGTTATACATATGTGTCCTATGAACAGGGAGAACATAATAGTACTTTTTTCACAGAGGAGATTACAAATGCATATAGTGATAAGCAGGTAGAAATCAGTGACAGAGCCAGCCTTATGAATGTACTGCTCGCAACGGATTGTTATACTATAGGTACCGGAATTATGCCATCATTACTCAATGAAGGAAGGATTGTTAGCATTCCGTTTAAAAGTGAAGATTTCTATATAATAGGATATATTTTGCGTACGGATAGAAATATATCCGGCATCACAAGAGAATTTATAGAAATGCTGAATGTAGCAGTTAGGGATTTTCAATAAGAAAATAAGACAAAGGACGGCTCTTTGTCTTGTAATCGATTATGATAATAGAAAATAGCGGTTTTTAGGTGTTTTGAATTCGTGCCATTAAGTTCAAACTTCCCAACGAGGAATAACAATACTACATTTAGTATTGTTATTCCAGTTCTTTATATAGATTACCCAATAAGAAAGATATGTTATGCTTGGAAGAAAAGTTAATGTTAGAGGAAAACGTGTAAAATGACAAATCAGGAAAAAATACAGACATTAATTGAACGAGAGTATACATTTTATAGTGAGGAACTTAAACCATATATTGATGCGGTAGAGGTATACTTTGGAGCAGTTCCGGATGGTTTGTTAAATGAAATAAGAAAATTTGTTGGTCACATATCCAGTGCAACAATTAAAGATGCAAAAAAAGCAGATAGTACGGGCAACAATGATAAACATGGGAGAAAGTACTTTCACTGATACCTCAAATCTGGTGTAGCTAATTTGCGGTTTTAAAACATATACTTGTTTTGGTCTGCAACAGACGGTGGATTAGCATTGCCGTGTAGCAGATCATGAAATGCGCGATGATCCTATCGCACATTTCCGGAATCCTATGAAACTGTTCTAAAGCATATCGAAAAAAATGAGTCACTGTGCTGTTATTATGTGCTTGCAATCTCCCTAAAATCTGTCTATGATATAAGGAGAAACAGGGGAGGTTGCAAGACATGAAGACATCAGCAGATTTACAAAATTTATTACGGCGGATAGACCACAAGGGATACCCTGCCTATAAAGATACAAAAGGCAAATATCAGTTTCCACAATATGTATTGTCGATTGACCATGTACAGGGCGATCCGTTTGCTTCGCCTTCTAAGGTCAGCATTCTCGTACCAGGAAAGGTGGCGGGATTTGACAGGACATGCTATGAGAGCGGGGTCAGAAAGATTGCATTTCAGGATTTTCTGCTCCGGCGTGTAGCGGCAAAAATAAAAGATTTTTCATTTAAAGCAAAAGGCTCCGGAAAAAGCGGACTCCTTAGCATCAGCCATCCGGGACAGGAGATTCTGGAGCGCAGTGCCTGCGTGGTAAATACAATGAACGGAGACATTACCATTCGCATGGAAATCGGATTTCCTGCCAATGGACGAACGATTAACGCAGGGGAACTGGAGAAAATTCTGTTTGAATTTCTTCCGGTCTGCGTGAGACAGACATTGCTTTTGGCGACCTGTCCAAAGGATAGCTTGCAGGCGGTATTGTTTTTGGCGGATGATCAGCGGTACATCCGGGAAGAACTGCCAAAGAGAGGGCTGGTTGCGTTTGTGGCAAACGGAGCTGTTTTACCCAGAAAGTCGGGGATTTCTTCCCTGCCCATGAAGGGTGCAGTTGCATTCCAGGCACCCTCTGCCATGGAGGTGACGTTGGAGTTGCCCCACCATGGTAAGCTGACCGGTATGGGAATTTCGAAAGGTGTCACTTTAATTGTAGGCGGTGGTTATCATGGAAAATCTACGCTTTTGGAGGCATTGGAACTGGGTGTGTACAACCATATCCGTGGAGATGGCAGAGAGTATGTGATAACGGATGACACCGCCATGAAGCTGCGTGCAGAGGATGGCAGGAGTATTCAGAAAACGGACATTTCTATGTTTATCCGGAACCTTCCAAACGGAAGAGACACGAAGGTATTTTATACGGAAGATGCCAGCGGCAGTACCTCACAGGCAGCCAATACAGTGGAAGCCATGGAGGCAGGCGCCAAGGTATTTCTGATTGACGAGGATACCAGTGCTACGAATTTTATGATTCGTGATGAATTGATGCAGCGTGTGGTGAGTCGGGATGTGGAGCCGATTATTCCTTTTATTGACAGGGTAAGGGAGTTGTATGAGGAATACGGTATTTCTACCATTCTGGTGGCGGGAAGCTGTGGTTCGTATTTCCACAAGGCGGACTGTGTTCTTCAGATGAACCGGTATCAGCCTTTTGAGATTACAGCGCTTGCAGAGAAAGAAGCAGAGCATTTTCCGTACACATTGGGAGCTGCAGAAAAAGCGGATAAGCCGGATTATAAACGTGTGGTGAAGCGGGATGTGGCTTTTGCAAAGGACGGCCGCATTAAAATGCGCACAGACGGGTTGGACGGATTCTCCATCAATCGGGAAGAGGTGGATTTGCGCTACGTGGAGCAGCTTGTGGATTCGGAACAGCTGACTGCTATTTCTGCTATGTTAAAATACATGAAGCTACATGACTTTGACGGAAAGAGGACATTGGGAGAGACTGTAAAAGCACTTTATGACAGAATCGAAAAGAAAGGATTCGCAGCGTTTTGCGGTGCTTCCGGGAGAGCAGAAGGAGTCGGGGAGGACGCGGCGCTGCCCGGGAATCTGGCTATGCCACGGAAGCAGGAGTTATACGCGGCATTGAACCGATGCAGGGAATTGGTGAAAATCGAGTAGCAAATGGGATTGCTTTCCGATATGGCAAGTTATATAATGGAAGAAATAGAAATGGTTCGAAAGGAAACAGATCAGGATGAAGAAAATCGGATTTGGAAATACGGGGCTACAGGTTTCGGCGATTGTACAGGGATGTATGAGAATAAACCGGTTGAAGGAAAAAGAAGCCGCGGATTTCATTGAACATGCAGTGGAAAATGGAGTAAATTTTTTTGATCATGCAGACATTTACGGAGGAGGCAGCTGCGAGGAAATCTTCGGCAAAACGCTTCGAATGACAGAGATTAAACGGGAGGACATTTTTCTGCAGTCCAAGTGCGGCATCATACCGGGTGTGATGTTTGATTTTTCAAAAAAACATATTATTGATTCGGTTGACGGTTCTTTGAAAAGGCTGGGCGTGGAGTATTTGGATGCGTTGCTGCTTCACAGACCGGACGCACTGGTCGAGCCGGAGGAAGTTGCAGAAGCGTTCGATGAATTGGAGCAGTCCGGCAAAGTGCGTTATTTCGGTGTTTCGAACCAAAATCCGATGCAGATGGAGCTTTTGAAAAAGTATGTGAAACAGCCGCTTGTCGCGAATCAGTTGCAGTTGAGTGCGGCACATTCGTCTATGATTCGAAGCGGGATTGAAGTAAATATGATGACGGAAGGCGCGGTAAACCGTGACGGAAGCGTTTTAGATTATTGTAGATTGCATGATATTACGATACAGGCGTGGTCGCCATTTCAGTATGGACGTATAGAAGGCGTTTTCTTGCAGAATCCGGAATTTGCGGTTTTAAACCGGAAACTGGCCGAAGTCGGAGAACGATATGGCATGTCGTCGACTACGATGGCGGTTGCATGGATTTTGCGTCATCCGGCGAATATGCAGGTTTTGGCGGGGACAATGAATTCCGCCCGCCTGAATGAAATTTGTAAGGCATGCGAGATAACGCTTACCAGACAGGAGTGGTATGATATTTATAAAGCAGCCGGCAATATTCTCCCATAATGGAGGGAGTGTGTGAAGTCGGATGTGTGAAGGAAAGGCAGGAAGATAGGATGAACAATCGTGATTGGGAGCGTTTTGGCGAGGATATCCGGAGAACGATACAGGATGCGGTTGAGTATGGAAATTATGACAGGCTGAATCAGACGATTACGAATACAGTGAATCAAGCAACGGATTGGGTGAACAGGAACATAGGAAGCAAAGTACAACAGGGTTACGGACAGTCGGATTATCAGAAAAGCTATGAGCCGAACAGTTACCGGCAGCCGGATTACAGCGATAGGACCCGACAGAAGGAATTGCCGGAGCGGTTTCGTGTGAATGCATCTTCAAAGGCGGCAGGGATTTTGCAGACTGTTTTTGGATATCTGTTCGGAGCGCCGCTTTTGGTTTGGGCATTGATTCTTTTGATTGCAGGCATTGTGCTTGGAAAGTTAGAGATAGAATTTTGGATTGTTTCCATATTAAGTTTGCTTTTGTTAGGCGGTTTTACCGCTTTGGCAGTTAAGGGAACGCTGAGGTTGATGGGGCTCCACCGTTTCCGGATGTATAAGAAAGAAATCGGGACAGCGGAATTGTGCAATATTTCTGCGCTGGCCTTTGCAGTTGGAAAATCAACGGATTATGTGATGAAAGATATTGAAAAGATGATAAAAAAAGGTTGGTTTCGTCAGGGTCATCTGGATAAACAAAAGACTTGTCTGATTGTGACAAATCAGATGTACCATCAGTATCTTGCATTGGAAGAGCAGAGAGAAGCCCAACAGATGGAAGAGGCGCGAAAACAGGGAGAAGAGCAAAGAGCCCGGCAGTCCAAGGACAGCTATCGAAAGGGATTATCTTCGGAGGTGCAGAAGGTAATCGAGCAGGGGGATGCTTATGTGAAGAAGATACGGGAGTGTAACGATGCCATTCCGGGAGAAGAGATTTCGGCAAAGATATCCCGTATGGAGAAGTTGGTAGACCGAATTTTTGACCGGGTAGAGCAGAATCCGGATTCTGTGTCAGACATCCGAAAATTGATGGAGTATTATCTGCCTACTACTGTAAAGCTTTTGGAGGCGTATGCCCAGATGGATGCACAGCCGGCAGATGGTGAGAATATTCAGACAGCAAAAAGGGAAATTGAAGCGACGTTAGATACCTTAAATGTGGCTTTTGAAAAACTTTTGGACAGCCTGTTTCAGGAGGCGGCATGGGATGTGTCTTCGGACATTTCCGTATTGAATACGATGCTGGCTCAGGAAGGGCTGAAGGATGACGGATTAAAGAAAGAAAGAAAATAAAGTCAGAGTGGAGGACGAGAGGATGACAAACGAATTTGATACAATGCAGGCTGCACCGGTGCTTACCTTAGACCCGCTGCCGGAGGAAAAACAGATGCTAAAGCCGGCTGCGCAAAAAGAAGAAGTGCTGGATGAGACAATATTAAGCCAGGAGGAGCGGGCACAGGTAGATGCATTTGCAAAGCAGATTGATTTGACAAATTCTGCTGTGATTCTGCAGTATGGTGCAGGTACGCAGAAGAAGATGGCAGATTTTTCTGAAAATGCATTGGAAAATGTGAAAACAAAGGATTTAGGAGAGGTAGGAGAACTTCTTTCCGGTGTCGTTACAGAACTTAAGAGCTTTGGAGAAGAAGAGGAAAAAGGGTTTCTTGGGATTTTTAAGAAGACTTCAAATAAGCTGCAGAGTATGAAAGCGAAATATGCGAAGGCTGAGACCAATGTCAATCAGATTTGCAAAGCGCTGGAGTCCCATCAGGTACAGCTTATGAAGGATGTCGCGGTTTTGGACAAGATGTACGAGTTGAACTTGACATACTTTAAAGAATTATCCATGTACATTTTGGCAGGCAAGAAGAAACTTCAGGAGGTCCGCAATGGGCAATTGCAGGAAATGATGCAGAAAGCACAGGAAAGCGGTCTGCCGGAGGATGCGCAGGCTGCAAGGGATTTGGACTCCATGTGCAACCGTTTCGAGAAAAAGATTCATGATTTGGAGTTGACGAGGACGATTTCCATTCAGACAGCGCCGCAGATTCGTCTGGTGCAGAGCAACGACACATTAATGGTGGAAAAGATTCAGTCTACTCTCGTGAACACGATTCCGCTCTGGAAGAGCCAGATGGTACTTGCGTTGGGTGTAGAGCATTCTGCGCAGGCAGCAGAAGCGCAGAGGAGCGTTACCGATATGACGAACGAGCTTCTGAAGAAAAATGCAGAGAAGCTTAAGATGGCGACGATTGACACGGCAAAAGAATCTGAGCGCGGTATTGTGGAGATAGAAACCTTGAAAGCGACGAATGAGTCTTTGATTTCCACTTTGGATGAAGTCATGCGAATTCAGCAGGAGGGTCGTCAGAAGAGACAGGAAGCGGAAGTGGAGATGCAGCGTCTGGAGACAGAACTCAAGCAGAAATTGCTGCAGTTGTAAGATTAAAAAGTGTATTTTGTGGCAATAAGGAACTGTCGTAATAGCGAAAAATGGGTCTCACTGAGCCTGAGGTAGTCGGCACACACGCCGCTACCAAGGGCTCAGTGAGACCCATTTCGCTATTACGATAGTTCCTTTCGTCTATGCTGCTGTTATATAATCTGGGTTCTCCTTGTCCGGATTTATGAGAAAATCCGTACCCGAAGAGGAATTCCAAGTTCCTTTGCCAACTTTTTGCTGGCTTCGATTTCTTCCCCGCTGATGACATCGACCACGGTGAACTGCACCGATGCAAACGCTTCTTTTGCCTTTTTTGCAAATGCAATCATGTCTTTGAATGCATTCTCAAAGCAGGGTCTGGTCACTTCCTGATAGCGCTCCGCAGTGGGAGCATTCAGGCTGATGGAAACAGAATCAATATATTTTCCCAGCTCTTCTGCAATCGGTTTTTTGTTAAATAATTCGCCAAGTCCGTTGGTATTGAGCCGGAGTTTGACATCCGGGTAAAGCTCTTTCATATATTTTGCTGCGAGAACCAGGTTCTCATACGCGCAGGTCGGTTCGCCGTATCCACAGAATACGGCTTCTTTGTAAGGGGTGAAATCGAAAGCGTCGATGGCGGCTTTGATTTCTTCCCAGGAAGGGTTGTGGTCATGCCACATTTCTTTCGCCTCTCCTAAAGTATCGTGTTCGTTGCGGATGCAGAAAATACATTTGCAGGTGCAACGGTTGGTAAGGTTAAAATATACGTTATTGTTGTAAGTGTATACAATATCTGCCACGTGAAATTCCTCCTATATTTTAAATTTATTTTTTAACATTCCTTTGAAGTGCAGTCTGTCTAATGCGTGACCGAAGACAATGAACAGGACAGCGCTGCTTCCGGACTGCATCAGAGAGCCGATGAAGGATGGGATAATCGCAGCCCATGTTCCAAAAAGGATTGCTTCTGTCAGATAATATCCGATGAAGGATAAAACGCCCGCAATGACAACTCCGATTGTGTTATGCACATTTACAAGTCTGTCCTTTTTGCTGGTAAGCGGAATGGTAATGATCATTTTTATCACAAATGTTGCAGGAGCCCAGACCGGTGCGGTCAGAAGGTCTGCGAATGCACCGCCCAGTGCTCCGGCTATCATGGCGTATGGAGCAGGAAGAATGGCGGCAGCCAGATAAATCAGTGTGTCGCCTATGTGAACATATCCGCCGTTTGTGCCAAATGGAATGTGGAAAATGTAGGCAGTAGTGACACAAATCAGAGCCGCAAAGAGTGCTGTCGTGGTCATGTAGATGAGTTTTTGGTGTGAAGTTGTCTGTGTAGCTACCGGTTTTGCTTTTTTTGTTTGTGTTAACATAATGTTACCTCCTTGATGTCTTTGTTTCTTTTAGTAATAGTGGTAAATAAGGTTCAAAATTCAGTCCGTCGTTTCGTGGGATTCCTTCTGCTACCGTTTCTATAAGTGCTGCCTCCAGAAAACGAACTGCCCGGCGGACGGAGCATTCTGCGGAATCTCCCTGCACCATGCCGGCACATACCACCGAAGTGAGTAAATCTCCGGTGCCGGAATAGCTTCCTCCGTAAATGGGGGAAGAAACAGTCTGCCGGCTATTTCCCCCCAATATCAGATTGTAGTATTTCGGGGCGTCATCCCCCGCTGCCTGATGGATGATACCGGTAATAATCACGGTGCGGATGCCGTTTTGCAAAAGCGGCTGTGCCATCAGCCCAATCCGTTCCAGGTAGTCACTCCGGTTTTGATAGGAAGTCAGTTTCGTGTAATCGGTATCTGTTAAAACGCAGCATTCGGTCAGGTTTGGTGTAATGACGTCTGCGTGAGCAACGAGACGCCGCATCTGTCTGCCAAGCTCGGGAGTATATATATCGTATACTTTTCCCAAATCTCCCATAACCGGGTCTACGAAAAGGAGAGTGTCTTTGCCGCGAAATGCTTCGCAGAAAGAGAGGATTTTGTGGACTTGTGTTTCGCTTCCGAGATAGCCGGTGTAAATTCCGTCCAGAGTGATGCCCCGTTTTTTCCATTCTTCTGTGAAATAATCGATTTTGTCGGTATAATCATCACAATAATAGCTGTCATATCCCGTCTGGTTTGTAAGAACCGCGGTTGGAATCGGACAGGCCTGTACTCCCATAACAGAAAGTACCGGAATCGCTGCGGTCAGCGAACATTTCCCAAGTCCGGATAAATCATTGATTACGGCAACGCGTTTTACCATAATTTGTATCCCTCCAAAGGTTTTAAAAACGTTTTTAATAGGATATAGCAAAAGTGTCACTTGTAAAATGCACAAAATTGATTATTTTTTAGGGGTCAGTTTATTGATGTCAGGAAAACGGTGTGTTATACTTGGAAGAGCAAAGGGACAGGAGGTTAGAGTCATGCATATCGTATTAAAAAATGAAGAGCTTCCCAGATATCTGCGGGTATACGATTATTATAAAGAATTGATTTTGAGCGGACAGATGCAGCCGGGGACGAAACTCCCATCTATTCGAAAAGGCTCGCAACAATTTCAAATGAGTCGCACAACGATGGAGAGCGCTTATTTGCTTTTAGCGGCAGAGGGGTATATTATTTCCAGACCGCAGAGCGGCTATTATGTGACGGATATTGCAAGAAAGCAGAAGAGACAGGCAGATACGCGTAAGGTGCAGAGAGGGAAAAGGCAGCAGAAGATTCGATATGATTTTGTAACTTCGAATGTGGACAGGGACAGTTTCCGCTTTGAACTTTGGAGACGTTATATGAAAAGTGCGCTGCGGCAGGATGAGCGGCTTCTTAGTTATGGGGAGCCACAGGGAGAGTGGGACTTTCGGGAGGTACTTTGTACCTATCTGCAGCAGGAGCGGAGTGTCGTCTGCACACCGGAGCAGATTGTAATCGGAGCAGGCGTGCAAAGTCTGCTGCATATCCTGTGTCCGCTGTTGTCTGAGAGGAAGAGGGCGGCATTCTATAATCCGGATTTTGCGCAGGGGCGTGCTGTGTTTGAGGACTATGGGTATGAGATAGGCGAAGGGTATCGTGAAATCGGTTCGGGAATCTACTATATTTCCCCTTCCCAGATGACAAAGTGGGGCGGAGTCATGACTGTTTCGGAACGGCTGAACCTAATTGGAGAGGCAAGTCAAAGAGATTTCCTGATTGTTGAGGATGATTATAACAGTGAGTTCCGATATTTTCAGAAGCCGGCACCTTCCCTGCAGGGTCTGGCAGGCGGACACGGCGTTGTCTATCTTGGAACATTTTCCAAGATGCTACTTCCTTCTATCCGTATGAGTTTTATGGTATTGCCTCCGGAACTTCTGGAGGCATATGAGAAAAGACGTGAAATGTATAATCAGACCGCTTCCAAGGCGGAGCAGATTGCCATAACACAGTTTATCCGGGATGGGCATCTTGCCGGTCAGATTCGAAAGTCGCGGAAAATTCATCTGGCGAAAGCAACGGAGCTTGCAAGGGCGATTCAAAAGGTGTTGGGCGGAAAAGCAAAGACAGAAATCGGGGAGTCCGGGTTTCATGTGTATGTCTGTCTGGACACGGTATATACAGCATGGGAGATTGCTGGGCGTGCAAAGGAAAAAGGTCTTGCAGTGATACCTAAGCCGCAGGAGGAAAAGGTTCCGGAAAAAGGGGCAACTGTGATGCTGAACTGTGCCAACGTGGCTGTGGAAGACTATGAGATGGCCATGGAACTTTTGAGGGAATGTCTGTAAAATTTGCCCATGTCAGTCACAAAACAGATTTTTTCTGCATATATATATTGGGAAGGTCGGGGAACTCCGTGAAAAAACTGTTCAGAATATATTGACGGAAAAAAAGGATTTTGTTATAATCTTCTTGTTGTCGGGATGAACGGCATCAGGATGTGGGTTGTCGGGATGAACGGCATCAGGATGTGGCGCCATAGCCAAGTGGTAAGGCAAAGGTCTGCAACACCTCTATCACCAGTTCAAATCTGGTTGGCGCCTGCAAAAAACTCTCGTTCTTTTGAACGAGAGTTTTTTTATCCAAGCCGACAGGCTTGGTATATCATCACGACGTAGTCGTGTATATCATCGCCGTAGGCGTATATCATCACACGAAGTGAGTATTTCTGTCGGCTTGATGATATACAACTTCTTGTGAAGTTGATGATATGCAATTCCTGCGGAATTGATGATATACAACGGCAAGCAACCCGAGTTTGCCACTTGTGAGACCAAAACGGAGCCCTTTCGGACTCCGTTTTTGCTGTAAATATGCAGTTTTTCCTGTATTTATTGGGCTCGAAAAAATTTGAGAAAATATACCTACATTATACACCTATATGAAAATCTTTGTATCTGTTTTTATTCTTTTCAGCTCGGATTTTCGGTATAGTTTTGCGGGTATTTTTATTTTAAATGCATCTAAAATAAGTTTTAAGTCGGGATCATCTACATCGGTGAAGCGATAAAGGTCACCGGGAAGTGTATCCACTTTCCATTTGTTCAGCGCTTTCTGAATCCGTTCGCTGTTAAGTCCGGTGTTCCAGTAGGCATCCTCATCTACAGATATGAGACCTGAGTTGATGATCCTTTTCTGTATGATCCTCAAGAGGATCAGTGATATCATGCAAATCAGCATGTGTGCATCTACATGCTCCGGTGTATGGACATAAAACGGTCGGGTATCCAAATCGCCCTTCATGACCCGGAACTGATCCTCTATCTGTGTCAGCCCGTGGTATTTATCGATCACTTCCAGCGGATCCATCTTTAATTCCGAGGTCACAATCTGATAGTAGCCCATGCTCCTTCTGTACTCTGCCACTTTATCAAAGTCAATGAACGCCTTTATGTCAGAGGAATTCATAACCTCACCGGTTTTCTGGTTCACACAGTCTTTTTTGAAAAATTTCCGAAGGCTTTTAGACTGCAAAGCTGTAATCCTGAAATTTTCAGGGGATTCTTCAAGTTTTTTTAAGAAGTCCAGGAACTTTTTGTTTTCACGTTCGCATCTAGCCTGGAATTTGCGGCTCCAGTAAACTACCACTTTTTCTTCAATCGTGTGATTCTGACCATTTTCATCTTTATGGGTACGTTTTACAATTCTGGATTTATATTTAAAATCATCACTTATTTTTATGTAACCATCATCACTGTAAGTCCAGTTCTGCTCCTTTTTTGTACTCTTGAGCAGGCTTTTGGAAACAATATATCCGTTCCCTGCATACAAAACATGAAGAAGATTCATATAATTACAGATTCCCCGGTCAGCAATCAGGATAAAACGTGAAAAATCCAGGTCATCGATGTTCTTTTTGAGTGCAGGACGCAGTGTGAGATGATCCAGGGTATTGCCTGGAAAGGATTCCACAGCAATAGGGATACCATTGTCATCCATAAAGAGTCCCATCTGGACAATGGGAAGTTTACGTTCCTAGGATATCGTCATCGGGATCTTCGATTTCAAAATAGAAGTTTGTCACATCATAATAAATAATCTCCGGGGAACGACCAGCTTTTTTGACCAGATTTGTATTGATACGGCGGATGATCTTATTTTTGTTAGCAGCGATAAAGTCCAGGGTATCGTAAACATTGTCCGGATTAAATCCATCTCCCAATACAGGTTCGAAATAATCATTGTTCTGGCGAACAGTGGCAGATTTGGAAGCGGGATTAAGGAGTCTTCCAAAGATAAGGAGTTTGGCGAAACCGTAAACATTGTACTCCAGTTTAGTAAATCCTTTATAAGAAGAGAAAAAAGTATTCAGCCCCAGTTCTTCCAGGATTTTTTCTAATAATAAATGGGAGAAAAGCCTGGGATGCCCAAAGCAGTCAGGGCTGCCTTCTTTTATGGTTATGTGGTATGTTTCAGCAGGCTGTTCTTTTGAGCAATAGGGTAAAAGAGCCGGGATCAGAGGACAACCGGATTTAAAAGATTTTTTCAGCCGGTCAACATAGTCTGGCTGCCCATCGTCATAGCGTGAGAGGGGACCAATGTTGAGTACAACAGTTTTGGTTGCAGTTTTCACCCCTTTTTTGTTCGTAACACGATCGTTGCGAACCAGCCGAAGATATGGTATACCATTGTTTTTAAAAGACTCAACGTACATAATTCACCTCCATATAGACTTATATACCTATACAGACATTATATCATAAAGATGCAAAAAAAGCAAGGGAAACCTTGCAAAATAAGGAAAAATTTATATGGTCTTAATTAAGAAAGTGGCTGATATACAACTTCTTGTGAAGTTGATGATATGCAATTCCTGCGGAATTGATGATATACAACGGCAAGCCGTTGATTTTCAACTGCTTTTATGCTATAATACATCCAAGGCGGTGATATGATGACATATAAAGAACTCATGATTGATGCTCTAACCGATTTATTAGAAGATGATGAAACACTAATGCACCCTATTTATGGATTGTTTAATCAGGGAAACACACATTATTATGGTTATTTTGGGTTTACAGAGCATTATCTGCTGATTGCACTTGTTTCTGGAACAGGTAAACAGATTACATATACAACGCGCGTACCATTAGATATTAAATCTATAAGAGTCAAACAAACTGCTATTTTTAAACAGTTTGTTATTGATATTGCTTTTAACGTGGGAGCATCTTGCAGAATAACAGCATCTCCAAAAGTTTTCACTATTGACACACAAAAAGAAAATTTGCCGAGATTTCTAGAGCATCTATATACTATAGCACCAAAAACAAAGCAACCGGAGTTAAAACGGTTATCTGGTGATAATATCCGCATACAGTATTTTAACTATATTTTAGGTATTTTCCTTTCTTTCGTTCCTGTAGTTCCCATTATGATTCTAATTATGGAGTGGAAAGAGAGTGGGGAGTGGCTTTTTGGTGAACTTATATCTGCGTTTATAAAAACCTTGCCCGTTACAGCGGTAATATGGGGTGTAATTTTAATACCTTTATTTTTGTTATCAATTTTAAATCGTTTTTGTTTCGGTAAGGTGATATGTGTCCTTGATGATAAAGGGATACACACCGAAAATGATTTACTGTTGTGGACTGATATTAAAAGTATTTCGTTTAAAACAGCGATGCACTCAAGGTTTAGATATAGACCTGCCTGCACAACCTTTTCTATAAAAAACGCTAGAGAATACGAGATTGATATTATGCATTTTCCATTTTATGCTTTGCGGAAAATAAAAAGACATTGTCCCGATGTTAAAGTTGAGGTACACAATAAAGGGTGGTTAATATTTATAGCATTGTGTCCCACGATAATTGCAATTGTTCTTTCACTACTTTCTTAAAGTTAAGAATTTAGAAATATAATCAAAGAAAATCCTCGGTTTTCACCCAGTTCTTTTTCGGACACGAATGACAAAAAAACACGAAGCTAAATGCTTCGTGTTTTTTATCCAATCCGAAGGATTGGTATGTAATCACGCGTAGCGTGATTGGCATCACCTCGGGTGTATTTACCTTCGGACTGATTACATACATCACTTAGTGTTGATTACATACAAGTCTTAGCCTTGATTAATTGACAATTAAAGGTATTGCATTTTACCGTAACTGTGATATAATTAAAGTAATGGAGGTGCAATTATGAAAAAACTGAAAATTTTAAGTGTTATGATTGCGGTTATTTTAATGTTTGGGGCGTTTTCTATTTGCTCTTTTGCAGAGGAAAACCAGTCTATCAATTATAATGTGAGTGTTAATGTTAACGGAGAATTACATTATGGCGGCGAGATTGAAATTGCAATAGGCGAAGCATTTGATATTACAATTTTTGATGTAAATGTTAACGGTCAGCCTATTGAAACTGAAAAGATTTCTTACAAATGGGAAAAATCTTGTCCGGCTCCCGATGATATGCCTGGACTTATGTTTAAGGAAATTGCCGGTGCGGATGAAGGTGTTTATAATGTTTCGTCCTATGACGGTACACTTAGATACAGATGTACTGTAACGGTTGATGGAGTTGGATACAGATGCAGAGAAATCTGGCTAAAGGAAGACACCTTATCTGCAACTGGTAGCTCTAATAAAACAGTTACATTTAATGAAGAGGACAAAATTTACCATATAGATAATTTAGAGGTTGGCGAAGAGGTTACGCTTTCTATTGATACTACCTCAACTGCTCAAAATCCGGTTATGCAATATAGCTGGTATGGTATTAATGGCTATATTCAGCCTGATAGCGAATTAGAGCAATTTTTTGAAATAACAGATACCTCTAATTCTATAACAGTAACCAAAAAACCAGGCGAGCAAACCTATGGTTGTGAAATCAACGACGGTAACTCAATCGAGTATATTCACTTCCAATTTAATTCAAAAGATACTATTACTGATGATATTCAGATGAATGGCGTGCGTCCCGGAACCTATGCGGGAACATATTATTACGTTACAAAGCCGAACACAAGTATTACAATTACTATTCCTTCCTCCTCTACTCTAGGGGATATTGAATATAAGTGGTACTATCGTGAAGAGGGTCCGTATCCGCCAGTACGCGTAGATAACACTACTAATACAATTACTGTGACAAAATCCAACTTTACCGATGAAAATCCGTATGCTTGTGAGATTTACGAGTGTTATCTTGAAGACGGCAACGAGCGAATTCGTTATGCAATTATGCTGTTCTGCTTAGACCCCGAAACCTCTATTTCTGAGATTAATAAAATAGGTGAAGAAACACCTGATATTGCAATAAAAACTGAGAATGAAGATTTAGCTAATATAGTCTTAAACGGTGAAGAATTAAAAGCGTTAAGCAGGGGTACCCCTATTGAGGTTACCCTTAGTGCTGAATTAAAACAAACCGTTTCTCAAGCCGAAAAGAACGCTATAGATGAAAAACTTACAACCAATAGCAAAGTTGGTATGTATTTAGACATAAATCTTTTTAAAGATTTTGAGGAAGATAATTCCCAAGTGGCTGAACTCAACAAATCAATTGAAATTAGTGTTGATATGCCTGAAAATCTAATCAATAAAGAAGATGGGGTAGAGCGCAAATATAGTGTTGTTCGTGTTCACAATGGTGTTGCGGAAAGTATACCTTGCAATTATGATGCAGCTACAAATGAAATAGATTTTACTTCTGACAAATTTTCAACTTATACTATCGTTTATACAGATACTACAGTTAGTAAACCGACAGATAACATTATAGATAACACAGAAAATAATAATACAGAAAAAGTAACACAACCTTCCAACAAAAACGAAGTGGCCGAAAGCAAGTCACCGGCAACAGGTGACAATGCGGCTATAGGTTTTTGGATAGTATTAATGTTGGTTTCAGGATTTGCGTTTGTAACTTTGTTGATTTCTAAAAAAACAAAACAGTTTCACATAAAAGCATAAAAAACAATTTTTGGTTTTCCGGCGCTTCTCATTAGTGTCACTAAGTTCAAAACGCCCAATAAAAAGAAGACTTCGGAAAGTGAGAAATTTCCGGAGTCTTTTTTTACTATTACAGGAGAGAATCGGATAAAAGTGGTCTTTACCTATCCCAGCCCTTTTTCCACAATGGCCTTCACAGAGGAGGCGTAGTCGGAAGGGGACATGCCGGTAATCTTTTTAAATTGTCTCGAAAAATAATAGATAGAAGAATATCCAAGCTGGTCAGCAATTTGTGTAAAATTCAAACGCCCGTCCCGGATCATGTGCTTTGCGGCATCGATTTTCAATTTGGAAAAATAGTCAATAATGCCGGTCCCGGCTTCCTGCTGGAATATTTTCTGAAGCTGTGTCCTGCCGATGAGGTTGTCCCAGCAAATCTGCTCAATGGTAAGCTGCTGTGAAATATGAGCCTCCATGTAAGCTGTGACACGTTTAAACATTTCTGCAGTGTTTTTTATGGATGACTCCTCCGGAAGTACTTCGCTGACAGAGTATCTTCTTATTAAATGAATTAAAAACTGCTCCAAATAGATTCGAATCAGCTGTTCTGAACCAAGCGGCGCGGAATCCTTCTTTTTCATTTGAGTGAGATAAGGGTCACTGAGGGATGAGGAAAACAGATGACCTGCCTCAATTAGGATGTCTCCCAGAAGCGCCTGCTCTTTTTGGTTAATCTTCAAAATGCGACCGCGGAAAAAGTCCATCAACGGACTTTCTGATTGAAAGGAAATGACAATCAGATTGGGTGCAATCTGTCCGTAGGTCGATACTTTGTGAAATTCTCCCGGCTGGTGAAACGCAATCTCTCCCTTTTTCAGAGTAAGTTCCGTGTCGTTCATGCAAATATCGACACTGCCTTTGTCCACACAAACAAACTCCCAGAAATCATGGGTCTCTCCCGGGAAATAAAACCGATTGGTATATTCAAAATAATGAATGGTGTAGAGGGCATCAATATGGATACAGTCCCCCAAATCAACTTTTGTGTAAGACATCGTCTCGTTTCACTTCCTTCTGCGTCGTTTTCGACAAAGTTCTTATGTCTAAATTGTACTTGATTTTTGGGGAATAATCAAGAAAAAAGTAAACCCGTGGCAAGCCCCTTGACGTAGCCGTAAATTCGTGATACTATCTACAACATAACAGAACAAAAATTTCTCTTATTCAGAGTGGTGGAGGTAAAAGGATCTATGAAGCCACGGCAACCCCGCCTGCGGAAGGTGCCAGCCTGAGCGAGTAATCGAACAATAAGAGGATTGGATTATGCGTATGTAAAACAGTCCGATATTGTCGGACTGTTTTTTTAGAAAGGAAGGAAAACATGGAAAAATTATTATTTACTTCAGAATCAGTAACAGAAGGACATCCGGATAAAATCTGCGACCAGATTTCCGATGCTGTATTGGATGCGCTCCTTGAGCAGGATCCGATGAGTCGGGTTGCCTGTGAGACGGCGATTACGACGGGATTGGTTTTAGTGATGGGAGAAATCACCACCAATGCCTATGTGGACATCCAGAAAATTGTAAGGGAAACTGTGGATGAAATCGGCTATAACAGAGGAAAATACGGATTTGATGCGCATACTTGCGGTGTGATTACTGCGATTGATGAGCAGTCGGCAGACATTGCTATGGGTGTGGACAAGGCACTGGAAGCAAAGGAAAATAGGATGTCAGATGAAGAAATTGAGGCGATTGGTGCAGGAGACCAGGGAATGATGTTTGGCTATGCGTCAAACGAGACGGAGGAATTCATGCCTTATCCGATTTCATTGGCACATAAGTTAACGAAAAAATTGACAGAGGTTCGCAAAAACGGGACGCTTGACTATCTTCGTCCGGACGGAAAGTCACAGGTGACGGTAGAGTATGATGAAAACGGAAAACCGGCGAGACTGGATGCGGTGGTGTTGTCGACGCAGCATGACCCGGAGGTGACACAGGAGCAGATTCATGCAGACGTGAAAAAATATGTATTTGACGCAGTGCTTCCGGAAGAATTGATTGATGAACGTACCAAGTTTTTCGTGAATCCGACCGGACGGTTTGTCATTGGTGGACCACACGGAGACAGCGGACTTACCGGACGCAAGATTATCGTAGATACCTATGGCGGAATGGCACGTCACGGAGGCGGCGCTTTTTCCGGAAAGGACTGCACGAAGGTGGACCGTTCTGCTGCCTATGCGGCACGTTATGCGGCAAAGAATATTGTTGCAGCAGGGCTTGCAGAGAAGTGTGAAATTCAATTGTCTTATGCAATCGGTGTGGCACAGCCGACCTCCATTATGATTGACACATTCGGTACAGGGAAGGTTTCTGAGGAAAAACTGGTAGAGATTGTAAGAGAGAATTTTGATTTGCGCCCGGCGGGAATTATTAAGATGCTGGATTTGCGCCGTCCGATTTATAAACAGACAGCGGCATACGGACACTTTGGACGGGATGATCTGGATTTGCCGTGGGAGAGATTAGATAAGGTAGAGACATTGAGAAAATATTTATAGATTTTGAAATCAGGGTGCATGTTTTATGAAATTAAGAACACGACTGGTTATAGCGTTTATTACGGTGACAATATTACCTTTGATGTTATCTGTGGCAGTCATTTGTATGTTCAGTCAGATGCAGTTCCGTACCATTGAGCGAAACTACGGAATTACGGGAACTACTTATGAGATTCTGGCGAATCCGATGCGGATGCTGAGCAAAGTAACGGAGGCATCCTACCAGCATCTGACGATTACTTCCAATCGGGCACCGGAAAAATTTGAGGATATTACGTATCTGGATGAGATGAATCATGAATTGCGCTCGCTGAATTCCTATCTGATTGTGAGAAAAGGAGAGGAGATTGTATATTCCGGTTCAGATGCTGCATCCGGAGTATACGCAGAGCTCCCGGAATATGGAAATTATGATTCTTCCTCTGAAAGCGGTGTTTACATCGGAGGAGAACTGCAAGTGTTGGTCAAGCAGGTCGATTTTTATACTGCTGATAATTTACAGGGCAGTGCTTTTATTGTGACGGATGTCAGCCAGGCAATTCCGGAAGTAAGCAAGTTTTTCACAGATACTTTGATTTCTATCGTACTGATTTTGATTGTGACTGCAGCTATTTTAATTGTCTGGATTTACCGCGGGGTCGCGATTCCGCTTGGACGGATGAAGATTGCAACGCAGAATATCAAGGATGGCAATCTGGATTTTGAATTGGAAGTGGAGACAGATGATGAGATTGGTCAGCTTTGCCGGGATTTTGAAGAAATGCGGATGCGACTTCGGGATATGATTTCGGAAAAGATTGAATATGATAAGCGCAGTAAAGAACTCATCAGTAATATTTCCCATGACCTAAAAACGCCGATTACGGCGATTAAGGGGTATGTGGAAGGAATTATGGATGGGGTTGCCGACACGCCGGAGAAGATGGAGCGTTATATTAAGACCATTTATAATAAGGCAAACGAGATGGATACGCTCATCAATGAATTGACGTTGTACTCCAAAATTGATTCCAATCGTATTCCATATAATTTTGATACGATTTCAGTCAATGCGTACTTTGATGACTGTGCAGAGGATTTGCAGATGGACCTTTCCGCACAGGGGATTGCTTTCCGCTATGTCAATTATGTAGAGGGCGATGTGAAAATTATCGCGGATGCAGAACAACTCAAACGGGTTGTAAATAATATTATTTCCAACTCCGTGAAATATATGGATAAGCCACAGAAACAAATCAATCTCCGGGTCAAGGATGTGGGCGATTTCATTCAGGTGGAGATTGAGGACAATGGAAAGGGAATCGGGGCGAAGGAGCTGCCAAATATTTTTGAACGGTTCTATCGGACCGATGCTTCCCGGAATTCTTCAACGGGAGGAAGCGGAATCGGGCTTTCGATTGTAAAGAAGATTATCGAGGAACATGGGGGAAAAATCTGGGCAACCAGCAAAGAAGGAACAGGAACAATTATGTATTTTGTAATTCGAAAATATCAGGAGGTACCGGCAAATGAGTAAAATATTAATTGTGGAAGATGAAGCGGCTATCGCAGATTTAGAGAAAGACTACCTGGAGTTAAGCGGGTTTGAGGTGAAAGTAGTCAATGATGGGAAAACAGGATTGGAAAAAGCAATGACGACGGACTATGATTTGGTCATTCTGGATTTGATGCTTCCGGGAGTGGATGGATTTGAAATCTGCCGTCAGGTGCGTGCAGAAAAGAATACACCGATTATTATGGTGTCTGCGAAAAAGGATGATATTGATAAAATCAGAGGCCTGGGACTGGGTGCGGATGATTATATGACAAAACCATTCAGCCCGAGTGAATTGGTCGCCCGCGTGAAGGCACACTTGGCCAGATATGAAAGGCTCACTGGAAGCGCTATGGAAGAAAACAAGATTATCGAGATTCGCGGACTGAAAATTGATACGACTGCGAGACGTGTTTGGGTGAATGGAGAAGAAAAAACGTTTACAACGAAAGAATTTGATTTACTGACATTCCTTGCTTCGCATCCAAATCATGTATATACGAAGGATGAACTTTTTAGTGAAATCTGGGACATGGAATCGATTGGGGATATTGCAACGGTGACCGTCCATATTAAAAAGATTCGGGAGAAGATTGAGTTTGATACTTCTAAGCCGCAATATATCGAGACTATCTGGGGAGTGGGTTACCGTTTTAAAGTGTAATCCGGAAAAGGAATAAACTATGATAACGAGTACAAGTAATTCACAGATAAAAAGGCTTCTCCAATTGCAAAAAAAGGGGAAAGCAAGGAATGAGGAAGGTGTGTTCCTTGTCGAGGGACTTCGTATGTATGGAGAGGTGCCGGAGGAATGCGTGGAAAAGGTATATATTGCAGAGACACTGTATCACAAGAGAAAAGCGGAGCTTCGCCTTGAACGGTTTCCGGTGGAAATTCTGTCGGACGCAGTATTTTCGCATGTGTCAGACACAAAATCGCCCCAGGGAATTCTGTGTATTGTAAAACAGAAAAGCTATGATGTAGAGGAACTTCTGGACAGAGCAAATCCCCATTTTATGGTACTGGATAATCTGCAGGATCCGGGGAATCTGGGAACCATTGTAAGGACGGCGGAGGGAGCAGGCGCAGACGCTGTGTTTTTGAGCCGGGAAAGCGTGGATCTTTATAACCCAAAGACCATCCGTTCCACCATGGGTTCTATCTATCGGATGCCGGTTATTTATATAGAAGATTTGGTGAAATTATTAGAGCGGTTCCGGGAAAAAGGCATCAAATCTTATGCGGCGCATTTGGAAGGGAAAAATACCTATGACAAGGAAGATTACAGAAGCGGAACAGCCCTGCTGATTGGAAATGAAGGGAACGGGCTTAGGGAGGAAATCGCGGATGCGGCGGACATCCGAATCCGGATTCCCATGCAGGGACAGGTGGAATCCCTTAATGCTGCAATCGCAGCTTCTATACTGATGTTTGAAGTCTATCGCCAGAGGCGGTAGACTTTTTTGAATTGTAACGTTGCTAAAAAAAAAATAAATTTAGGGTTGACAAATCAAAAAAACAGTGTTACCATGCCTTTTGTCGTTCGAGTTGTAACATTTTTGTAACAAACTGTAATAAAAACGAATTAGATGAGTATAATATTGTAATAGATACTCAATATGTTACAACAAATACAGGAGGGAATTATGTTTTTTAAGAAGAGAAAGATGAGAAGGACGGTAAGCCTTGTGGTTGTAGGCTGTCTGGCTTTTACAGCAGAGTTTGAGACATCGGCTGCCGCACCCCAATCGGAAGCTCAGGCAATTGAAACTGTAAATTATGAAACAAAGATATCACCGCTTGCAGAGACATGGGAACAGCTTCCGGTACTGGCAAGCATCGCTGCAGATACGCAGGAATGGTATGGAAAGGCATTGGCGAATACAGACAGTCAGTTAAATGTCTTTGCAGAAACGTCAGAAGAAAGTACTGTAGTTGGTATTCTGTACAGCAACACAGTTGTGACGGTAGAGGAAAATATGGGTGAATGGTCTAGGATTTCTTCCGGTTCTGTCACAGGTTATGTTAGAAACGAAGTTCTTTTAACCGGAAGTGCAGCGGTAGAGCGGGCTGAAACAGCATGTGCAAACGGCACAGGCACGGCGCGTTCGATGGAAGATTTGGAGACAGAAAAACTACTGGCTGCATTGATTTTCTGTGAAGCAGGAAATCAGCCGTATGACGGAAAAGTTGCAGTTGGTGCGGTGGTTTTGAACCGTGTGGCAAGCGGACGTTTTCCGAACAGCATTCGGGAGGTCATCTATCAGAGAGGTCAGTTTACACCGGCTATGACCGGAAAACTTGCACGCGTAATCGCATCAGGAAGAGTTCCGAGCTCCTGCTATGATGCAGCACGTGATGCGCTGAATGGGGTAAGCCCGGTAGGCGGTGCAATGTATTTTAATACGGGTCACGGAAGCTTTAAGCTTGGAGACCACTATTTTAGTTAAAGCCGGGGAGGGTTTTGAGAGACAGACAAAAGTGCTGTCTCTTTTTTTAAAACAAGATAGTCGCAATAAGACTATTTAGAATGAAGAAAAGTTGTAATAATAATGTAAGGTTTCAAGTTAGCATGAATGGTTGTAATTGAAAGAAAAGTATAGTAAAATAAAAAACAGGAACGAAAATGAAGCTTGAAGAGAGGCGATTTTATGGAGATGATTTTTTGGCTGATTGCATTTGTCGTCCTTTTGTTGATTGAAATTGTGACATTGGGATTGACAACAATATGGTTTGCAGCAGGTGCGCTTGTGGCATTTCTTGTGGCATATCTTGGATTTGGAGTTGTGGCGCAGGTTGTTTCTTTCCTTGCCGTTTCGATTATCCTTTTAGTTCTGACGAGACCGATTGCCATGAAGTATTTCAACAGGGAGCGTCTAAAGACGAATGCGGAAAGCCTGATTGGGCAGAGAGCCCTTGTGACAGAAGTGGTGGATACTCTTTCTGCAACCGGAAAAGTGGAAGTAAACGGAATGGAATGGTCGGCAAAGACGGAAGGATGCGATGTGATTGAAACGGGTACAGTCGTTCTCATCAGGGGAATCCAAGGTGTCAAGCTGATTGTAGAAAAAGAGGAGGTATAGTTATGGAAACTATTTGGACAGTGATTGCAGTGTTGATTGTATTGATTCTTGTGGGGCTTTTGCTTTCATGGGTCAAGATTGTACAGCAGGCAGAGGCGCTTGTTATTGAGCGGCTTGGTGCCTATCAGGCAACATGGGGTGTGGGACTTCACTTCAAGATTCCGATTATCGAGAGAGTAGCGAAAAGAGTGGATTTGAAAGAACAGGTAGTTGACTTCCCACCGCAGCCGGTAATCACAAAGGACAATGTTACGATGCAGATTGATACGGTTGTATTTTATCAGATTACAGACCCGAAGCTCTTCTGTTATGGTGTGGCAAATCCGATTATGGCGATTGAGAACCTGACGGCGACAACCCTTCGTAATATCATCGGTGATTTGGAATTAGACCAGACGCTGACGTCCAGAGAGACGATTAATACGAAAATGCGGGCATCGCTGGATGTGGCGACGGACCCGTGGGGTATCAAAGTAAACCGTGTGGAACTGAAAAATATTATCCCGCCTGCAGCGATTCGGGATGCGATGGAGAAACAGATGAAGGCAGAGCGTGAACGTCGTGAAGCGATTCTCCGTGCAGAAGGAGAGAAGAAATCGACGATTCTGGTTGCAGAGGGTAATAAAGAGTCTGCGATTCTGGAAGCGGAGGCAGAAAAGCAGTCTGCAATTCTCCGTGCAGAAGCGGAAAAGGAAAAACGTATCCGAGAAGCAGAAGGGGAAGCAGAGGCGATTCTTAAGGTACAGCAGGCAAATGCGGATGGTATTCGTTTCCTTCGTGAGGCAGGAGCAGACGAAGCCGTTCTTACCATGAAGAGTCTGGAAGCATTTGAAAAGGCAGCAGACGGAAAAGCGACAAAGATTATCATTCCGTCAGAGATTCAGGGGATTGCCGGTCTGGCAAAATCTCTGATTGAAGTTGGAACAGAAAAATAATCAGGCATAAGAAAAGGCAAGTGAGGGTGTGCAAGTGCATGCCCTTTTGTGTTTCTGTGCGGTATAAACGTGACGGACAAAGCGCTGGAGAGATATGGAACATTGCAGCGTTTATGGTATTTGTTTTGACAAGAGAGGGATGTAGATGAAGCCGATTTTGGATTTGACAAAAGAATACGGACTGGTGTTAGACGGCGGCGGAGCACGTGGCGCCTATCAGATAGGGGCGTGGAAAGCCCTTCGGGAAGCCGGTGTAAAAATAAATGCAGTGGCAGGAACTTCCGTAGGGGCGCTCAACGGTGCCCTGATTTGCATGGGAGATGTAGAGAAGGCAGAGCAAATCTGGCGGGATATTACCTATTCCCGCGTGATGGACGTGGATGATGCGTGGATGGAGGGACTGTTTGACAAGGAGACTTCTTTCCGAGAAGTAGTGGCAGAGATGAAACGCTATCTGTCAAAGGGCGGAGTCGACATTACACCGCTCCGCGAATTGATTCATGAGAGCGTAGATGAACAGAAAATCCGGGAGTCCGGGATGGAGTTCTGTCTTTTGACCTTTTCGGTTTCCAAGATGAAAGAACTGGAAATCAGTATTCATGATATTCCGGAAGGAATGCTGGAAGATTTCCTGATGGCAAGCGCCTATTTGATTGGATTTAAGAATGAAAAGCTGCATGGGCAGACCTATATTGACGGCGGTGTTCTCAACAATATTCCCACCAATTCTCTAATTCGGCGGGGATATGAAGATTTGATTCAGATTTGCATTTACGGTCCGGGGAGAAGACCGCGGGTGAAAAAAACGGAGCGTACCGTGATTTATGAAATTGCGCCAAAAGTCCGACTGGGCAGCATCATTGAGTTTGATAAACGGCGCAGCAGGCAGAACCTGAAACTGGGGTATTATGATGCAAAACGGATGCTGTACGGGCTGATTGGGCGAATTTATTATATTGAACAAACGCGGGAAGCGTGGTATTATGAAAAAATACTGGAAGAGTTGAACGAGATAGAAAAGGCAGAGATTGCGTTTATTCTAAAGCTGTCATTGGGATTTTCCGACATGGAGCTCTATCTTGCCATGCTGGAAGCAAGTGCGAAGCTGTTTCGCGTGCCAAAGTACCGGATTTATACAGTGCAGGCATTGGAAGAAGCGGTGGTACACAGATACGAGCGGTTGGAGGATAAACTGAATCTGCCAAGATTCGTTCATATACTAATGAATATCAGAAAGGATAACGAGATGAATTTAAAAGGACGCAGTTTTTTAACACTGAAAGATTTTACACCGGATGAGATTTTATATCTGGTCGATTTGGCAGCAGAGCTGAAGGAAAAGAAGAAACAGGGGATTACGGGGAATTCGCTGAAGGGGAAAAATATTGCCCTGATTTTTGAAAAACCATCTACCAGAACCCGCTGTGCATTTACGGTTGGTGCACAGGATGAGGGAGGGCATCCCACCTATCTTTCCCAGCACGATATTCAACTGGGACACAAGGAGAGTGTGAAGGATACGGCGCGGGTGCTCGGGCGTATGTTTGACGGAATTGAATTCCGCGGGTTCAAGCATGAGCACGTGGAGCAGCTCGCCGAGTATAGTGGTGTTCCGGTTTGGAACGGATTGACAGACGAGTATCACCCCACACAGATTCTGGCGGATTTGTTAACCATGAAGGAGCATTTTGGTTATATTAAGGGACTGAATTTTGTTTATCTGGGAGATGGCAGAAATAACATGGCAAACAGCCTGATGATTGGCTGCGCGAAGACGGGTGTGAACTTTACGATTATCGCACCGAAGGAGTTGTGGCCGGGCGAGGAGCTGGTGGTATTGTGCGAGGGCTATGCCAAGGAGGCAGGTTCCACCGTATGTGTGACGGATTCTACAGATGCAGTGGAGGGCGCGGATGTGCTTTATACAGACGTGTGGTGCTCCATGGGAGAGGAAGATAAGGCGGCAGAACGCGTGGCGCTTCTGCACCCGTATCAGGTGAATCAGGCACTCATCGACAAGACAGGAAAAGAAGAGACGATTTTTATGCACTGTCTTCCGGCGGTAAAAGGAAACGAAGTGACAGAGGACGTTTTCGAGAAGTATGCGGATGTTGTCTTTGATGAGGCAGAGAATCGTCTGCATACCATCAAGGCTGTCATGGTTGCTACATTGGGAGAATAAGGGCTATGTATGAGGAAAAAGTGGTACTGTGCGGTGCAAATGCATATGAGAAACGCTTCTATCTAAACCCGGATTTTGAAGCGCTTCCGCAGGACGTGAAGAATGAACTGAAGGTGATGTGCGTCCTGTATACAGAGGATGTAGGCGGCATTTTAACGCTTGTGTTCGAGGAGAACGGGGAACTCTGTTTTGAGGTGACGTCGGAGGAAAATGATTTTCTGTTTGATGAAATCGGAAGCCGTCTCAAAATTAAGGAGCTTCAGAATACGAAACAGGAGCTTCTGGAGGCGTTGCAGTTGTACTATAAGGTATTCTTCTTGGGGGAGGAACTATAAATGCTATTAGTGATTGATGTGGGGAACACGCACATTACCTTAGGGGTGTTTGACCAAAAAAAGCTGAAGGCAACGTTTCGTATGACGGCGAAACAGCCGCGCACCTCGGATGAATACGGGATTCAGCTTTGCAATCTACTTTTAAATCGCGATTTTGATATTCGGGAAATTGAGGACGTGATTATTTCTTCGGTAGTGCCGGACATTATGCATTCTCTGGGAAGTGCGATTATCAAATATTTCCATGTAAAACCGATTGTGCCGACGACTCTGGATATGGGACTTCGGATTCACACGGAACACCCGAAGGAAATCGGACCGGACCGAATCGTGGATGCAGTGGCAGCATATGAAAAATACGGAGGACCGGTGATTGTGATTGATTTTGGAACGGCGACTACCTATGATGTGGTGAGCGGCGACGGTGTATTTGAAGGCGGCGTGATTTCTCCGGGGATTCGGACTTCTGCAAGGGCACTCTGGGGAGATGCTGCGATGCTGCCGGAGATTGAAATTAAAAAGCCGGACTCTGTCATTGCGAAAGAAACGGTTTCCAGTATGCAGGGAGGTCTGGTGTTCGGATATATTGGGCAGACGGAATACATTATCAAGAAAATCAAAGCAGCAGGCTTTGCAGATGCGAAAGTGGTGGCAACCGGAGGACTGGGAAATATCATTGTACCGGAGACGGATGTGATTGATATATATGACCCGAATCTGACTCTGGAGGGGCTTCGCCTGATTTATGAAAAGAGAAAAAAGGCAGAGTAGATTGATGAGAAAGCTGACGATAGGAAATGTAACTTTGGAAAATCCATATATTCTGGCGCCGATGGCGGGTGTAACAGACCTGCCGTTTCGCCTCTTGTGTCGGGAAATGGGTGCGGGTCTTTTGTGTATGGAGATGGTGAGTGCAAAAGCCATTCTGTATGAGAATAAAAATACAAAGGCACTGCTTTCCATCCACCCAAAGGAGCCACCGGTGTCGCTTCAGCTTTTTGGCTCGGAGCCGGAGGTGATGGCAGAGGCGGCGAGGCGGATAGAGGAACTGCCTTTCTCTATCTTGGATATCAATATGGGCTGTCCGGTGCCAAAGATTGTGAAAAACGGGGAGGGCTCCGCTCTGATGAAAAACACGAAGCTGGTGTATGAGATTGTCAGCGCTGCAGTAAAGGCGATTGAGAAGCCGGTAACGGTCAAAATCCGGAAGGGATTTGATGATGATACGGTGAATGCCGTAGAGATTGCCAAGGCCGCGGAGGCTGCCGGGGCGAAAGCGGTGGCAGTACACGGAAGGACAAGGGAACAGTACTATTCCGGAAAGGCGGATTGGGACATTATCCGTCAGGTGAAGGAAGCTGTGTCCATTCCGGTGATTGGAAACGGCGACGTCACTTCCGGTGAGAGTGCAGCTTCCATGTTGGAGCAGACCGGGTGTGACGGCGCCATGATTGGAAGAGGCGCGCAGGGAAATCCATGGATTTTCCGGGAGATTCTGGAATATGAGCACACAGGGAAAGCACCAAAGCGCCCGGGGATAGAAGAGAGAAAGCAGATGATTCTGCGCCATGCGAATCTTTTGCTGGAGTACAAAGGCGACTATCTGGGAATTCGGGAAATGCGAAAGCATGTGTCGTGGTATACGTCGGGGCTTGCAAATTCCGCAAAGCTGCGGAACCGAATCAATGCAGTGGAGACGATAGAAGAATTGGAACAGGTGATACAGGAAATAGGAGAGGTTCCTCATGCGTGCTAAGAAAAAACAATTTGTATGGTGGCTGGCTTTTGTAGCTTCTGTGTGTGTAGTGTTACTGCAACTTCCGATAGTGAAGGCGGAAGCGGCAAGGGATCAGGGGGAGAATGCGGCAAACGTAAAATTCTACGGGGCGCAGCTTACCGAGGAGCAGCAGGAGGTGTATGCTGCATTACAGGAAAAGTATCTCGGCGAAGACGGACTTTCCAATGGCATTACGAGCAAACTTCATTTCACACCATCCGAAGAGGTCCGGGCTGAATCGGCGGATGACCTATCCCATATCATTGTGCATGCAACAGAGGTGTTTCTGGCGGACCATCCGCAACTGTTTTGGGCCGGAACGATAGAGGTGAGTGTGTCCTATCAAAAAAAGAATGTCTGCAAATTGACCGGTGCGGACATTCAGTTCCGGGAAAAGTATCCCGGTGCGTCTTCTCGTGGGACGATTGCACAATACAATGTGGGAGTAAGGACTGCGGTAAAAGATATCTTCTCTTCCCTTCCGGAAGATGCTACGGTATATCACTATTATAAGGCGGCTCACGACTGGGTCTGTGAAACGGCGGAGTACGATAGTGAGGCTGCGGAGTATGTACAGGAAGCCGCTGAGAATGAAACAATGGCTGTGTACCGGTCTGCGTATTCCAGCGCTCCGGTGTTTGCCGGAGACGGAAAGATGGTCTGTCAGGGATATGGGGATGCCTTTCAGGTGCTATGCGACCAATTGCAGATACAAAGAGGTCAGAATGCAGATATGCCCTTATCCTGCGTGAAAGTGACGGGAACCGGGAAGGATGAGGACGGATTTGGACCACATCTTTGGAATGCGGTAAGAATGTCGGATGGAAACTGGTATGCCGTCGATACCACATGGGATGACCAGAATCCCATCAGTTATGCTTATTTTTTGTGTGGGAGAGATACCATCGGTTTTCATGGGAGCACATTTGGGGAAGACCATATCGAAGATACGGAATTGGATTACCCCGAGCTTGCGCTCTCGGCATACAGCGGAGACGGGAATGAGCAGGTGATAGAAGATGTCAGAGAAAATGACACTGCCGGGCAGTCAAATTTGCCGGAGCAATCCGAGCTGCTAAGACAGATGGAGCAAGCGGCAGTGGCAGTCCGTAGACGCTGTATAGAGGAGACGGAGCACTGTGTGGCTTTTCTGGAAGAAAATAAGGAGTGGCTATTGCCACGTGCCGGTATCGTGCTGGCGGTCCTTGTTTTGCTGTGGGTGCTTAGAAGGATTGGAAAACGGAGAAAATAGATGTGCTTCGAGACAAATTCTGTTCAAGAATTTATATCGTTGTTATTTCAGGCTGATTGAAGTATAATAATGGTTAGTGAAAAGCGATTATCTTCAATAATGGAGAAAAGGCAGGAGGAAAAATGCTAATCAAAAGTATTACCATATCAAATTTTAAAGGAATAGAAGAATGTAATCTAAAATTAAAGCCGGGTATGAATCTGATAATTGGAGATAACGGATTTGGAAAAACCTCTATTTTAGAGGCGATTTCGGTTTGTCTTGGCGGATTTATAGCTGGATTTGGTGATGTGACTACAAAGCATTTTACGAAGGAAGAAATAAGGATTGTTTTAGAACATACAGGAAGTGCTTCCTATAATAAACGTTATATGACACCAATATCGGTAGAGTGCGAAGCAGAAATTGAGGGAGAGATGTTTCAGTGGAAGCGGCGAAAAAACAGTCTTGAAGCGGCAAGAAGCACTGTGGAACCGAGAGATGTATCGAAAAAAGCGTTTTCCATGGCAAATGAAAAAAATCATGTTCTTCCGGTTTTGAGCTACCAAAGTACAGCCAGAATGTGGATGCAGAAAAGAGAAGCCTCCGAGGATGTGTTTTCAAAAGAATTCTATAGAACGGTCGGCTATGAAGGCTGTTTGTCAGAAGCATCAAATATTAAGATGATGATGAACTGGGTTCGACGGATGGAGAGAATCGAGTGGAAAAATAAAAAAGAAGTGGTTGAATACAAAGCAGTAAAGGATATTTTGTGTCGCTTTATGAACTTGATGGAGTCAGGAGTGACAAAGGTGGAGTACGATGAAATCAGTGATGAACTTGTATTTTCCACAAAAGAAAGAAGTCTTCCTATTAGAAATCTCAGTTCCGGGTATCAGTCTTTGATTTGGATGGTGTTGGATATTGCTTATAGGATGGCAGTTCTTAATCCGGATTTATTGGACAAAATCTGTGAAACACCGGGGGTGGTATTGATTGATGAGTTAGACATGCATTTGCATCCAAAGTGGCAATGGCGGATTGTAAATGCATTAAAGACAATTTTCCCGAATGTTCAGTTTGTTGCAGCGACACATTCGCCGATTATTATTTCGTCTTGTAAAAAAGATAACTTAATTACCATTCATGAAGATGGTAGTATTTCATATACAAGGACTCCCTATGGATTGGATGTGAACGAAACTTTAAATTCGGTTCAGAGAAGTTATACAATGGCCGAAGATGTGGAAATGCTTTTCCGAAAATTTTATCATAGTCTGGATGCAGAGGAGTATATTGAGGCGGAAAAACAATTACAAGAGTTAGGGCAGATGGCCGGCGAGAGCAATCCAAAGGTCACAGAAGCAAGGATGGCATTTGAATTAGAACAAATTCCATTGGAGGATTAGGTATGAGATATATTTGCAAGGGAGAAGAACCAGCATCTCTAACAAAATACAAAAAAGAATCGAATGCCTATTATGATGGCTATCAGGAGAAGAGCGATGTACGGGAGCAACTTTTGAAAGAACAAGGGTATCTATGCGGTTATTGTATGAAGAGACTCAAAAATATTGATGACGTCAAAATTGAGCATATAGTGCCGCAGAGTGTACTCAAATCGGATGAACGAAAAGCATTGGACTATAAAATAATGCTTGGTGTCTGTTATGGGAATGAAGGAGAAGGACGAAAGAAAAGTTGTCTGACATGTGACGCACACAGAGGAAACGACGATATATATGTGACTCCGTTTGATGAGCATTGTGTAAGTCTGATAAAGTATGATTCTGAAGGTCATATTACGTCAGAAGATGAAAATATTAGAAAAAGTGTAGACGAAACACTCAATCTGAATTATGATGGACCAGACGCATATTTGGTGCAGAATCGAAAAGCGGTTCTGATGGAATGCAAGAAAAAATTACGTGCTATGCAAAAAGCGGGAATTTGGAAAAGAAAAAATCTGGAACGTTTGTTAGAGTATTATATGCAGCCGAATGAGAATGGTGAGTATGTTCCTTTTTCCGGGATTGCTATATGGTACATAAATAAAAGACTGCAAAACGCGTAAGGAGTTTTATATAGACAAACAGAAAGGGGACGAAAGATGGCTATCGTTTACGGAATTGTTGTATTTGTTTCAATTATACTGGTTGGCATTTGTTATCTTGCCACGAGAAAGAAGAACATATGGCTTTTTCTGCTTTTTCTTTCGGTTGCCGTATGTGATGTGGGATATTTTCTGCTTTCCATATCTAAAACACTGGAAGGCGCGCTCTTTGCGAATCGTGTGGCTTATTTGGGGAGCGTCTTTTTGCCTCTTTTTATGTGGATTATGATTATGGAGCTTTGCCGGGTACAAATGCCAAAATTAGTGGTTGGGATTCTGACTGCAATGGGTGTACTCGTTCTTTTAGTTACTTTGAGTCAAGGAATTTTGCCGATTTACTATAAAAGTGTTTCTCTGGAACATGTCGACGGAATGACACGGCTGGTAAAAGAATATGGTATTCTGCATCCGATGTATACGGTGTACGTGTTTATGTTTTTTGTGGGTATGGTGGGGACGATTGCATATTCCATTGCGAGGAAGACTGCCGTCTCTGTGAAACACTCCACATTCCTTGCAATGGTGGTGCTTGGAAATCCGTTTGCTCCTTCAGGATAAGAAAAGAAGAGCCATCGCAGAGACACTTGGCATTTCCGAAAACACGGTAAAGACTCATACGAAACATATCTTTGAAAAAATCGGCGTTTCAAGCCGAAGTGAGCTTTTTGAACGAATCCATAAATAGAAAATGCAAGGCAGGGTGATGTTAGGATACAGCATCCTGCTTTTTTTCCGTAAAATGCAATTATCACCCTACAATTCTTAAAAAATCACCCCGAATCTTGAGAAATCACCCCTGTTTGTATGATGATAAGGCGGGGTGATTTCCATTATAATGTAGGCGAGGATATCATAAAGATATAGAGGAGGCAATGACATAATATGAGGAAGAAAAAGAATCAGATTTTGGCAGTATGGCTTGGTGTGGTCATGCTTATATCTATGCTGCCGGTTACGGCATTTGCAAATATCGGGGAGAACGACGAGGGAGAGACACTGCGGCTTTCAAGCGGATGGTATGGTGCAGATGACCCCACGTATCGCTATACAATTCAAGTGGAATATAACGGGCAGAAATATGTCATGGGAGAGCAGACCGAGAAGGGACGGAAGGCAGTTCCTGTTTCCCGTGTTTTGCCAAATGGTAATGAGTATGAAGTGAACGCAAAGGACGTTACTCTGTTTCGGGCGGAATCAGGGGAGTCTGTGACGGTAGGGACCAGTAGCTTTACGCCGTTTTATCTGATAGAGGAAAATGGGGATTCCGAAACAGAGCTTTACCTGACCGAGAAGGATGAGCTCCTTACCACTGCATCAGAACCGAAGCTGTACTGGAGTACGAGCTGGTATGACCGGTGGATTACAGGATATTGGAAATCAGATATCATTCATTTTGCCGGTTATAATGCATACAATACCCGCATTGTGTTAAGAACGGATGACGGGGAGCCCTATTTTGCGACTGCCACCTACAATGATGAAACGCATCTGAGTGTCGGCATGGCAACAGTGGTGTGTTCACACGGGCATATGGAATTCGTGCCGGAGAAGCCGGCGACCTGTAAGACGAATGGTACAATTGCCTATTACCATTGCTTAGACTGTAATGGAAAATATATGGATGAAGATGGATACACAAAGTGTGGAGAGAATTTGGAGAGCCTTGCCTATGGTGCAAAAGACGGCAATGGGGATGGGTACTGCGATGACTGCGGAAAGGCAATGCCCGTTTTTACGAAAGTGACAGATGAAAAGGAAATTGTATTGGGAAATAAGTATCTTCTTGTTTCAGAAATTGACGGAAGATATTATGCAATGATGCCTATGATTTCGGATGAAAAAGGAAAGGGTTCGGATACAACCTTGCTTCCGGCTACGGAGGTGGAGATTGGAGAGGACGCTGCAGTTGGATTTCAGAATGTGCAGGACTTGGGAGCCTTCCAGATGCAACCCGGACTCGCTTTAGAGTGCAGTGATTTGGATCAGGGGGAAATTCGTTATGAGCTCCGCGGTATGGTGGACGGTGTAAGCAAATGCCTGGCAGACCAATTCGGCTCTTTTTGGATGGATGAATATGCGAAGTATGGTTATCGCCTCAGGTTGAACACGGATGGTACGGCGAGAGTGGATTCTGTATATTCAGAATCTTGGGACGAAGCAACGGAAAACGGATATTTCCGTGCATATAAGATGATAAGCGGCGAAGAGGAGAAGTATGTGTTCTCAATTTTGCAGGAATCAGAATATAATGGCGAAGGAAAAACTTACGAGGGTGCGACTCTTAACCAGTATCCGGTCTACCTTTATCGTTTAACAGAGACGGGAAAGGTAGGGGAGGTCAGTTACACCATCAATGACGCGTCTACTGTTAACTATGATAATTTTATCTCAGAGAATTTGATTATACCTGTGGCTCAGATGTCGAATGTTTCCGGAATGTCAGAGGCATTGACGCAAAGTGCGATTGACAGTTTTGTTTCTTCCACAGGTCTGGAGAACGACATAAGGATGGATGTAAATGTGAATATTACCGTTAGTGAGTATGTTTCGGCGGCTGAGGGCGGAAGCCAGGGAGCTTCGGTGACATTTTCTCTCACTCCGTATATGCAATACGGTTCCGGAGATATCCCTGCCTGTGAAGTTCCGGACAGCAGTTTCGATGGAATCAGCAGGATGATGGTGACGCTGTATGTCGGTGAGATTTATCCACAGCAGATCATTCATCATAAGCAGGATGGTACGAAGGAATACTTTTACGGGGAATGGTCTAAAGAAGTACAGGAACAGGGCGCAAATCCGTTCAGTGTCAGCCCGGACGGAAAAGGTGGATGGTTTGCCACATTTTACATCACGGAGTTTTCGGAGATTACGTTACATGAGATTCCGGTTGCAGAGGATTCGCCACTTACGTGTTCTATTACACTTGGCAGCGATATTACCGTAAATGTGTACTCGACCATGGCCGATACCAAAGTGCGTTTCACCATGAATGGGAATGTCGAGACGGTGGATGGTACCCCTGTAGGAGATACCGGAAAATACGGGTATCGATTTGAAGGGGTGGCACCGCAGCTTATGGGAGATGCGATTAAGGTGGAGCTGATGTCCGGCGAGGAAGTGCTTTACACAAAAGAGAATTTCAGTGTGAAAGCGTATTGTGAGGCAATTCTTGAAAAGACTTACGAAGACCTTGGCATCTCGGAAGAGAAGTTTGCAGCTATGAAAACGTTGATTTATAATCTTCTGCAATATGGGGATGCGGCTCAAACTTATACAGGATATGCAGGGACGATTTTGACAGATGTAGCCGGATATGCACCGGATACGATTGGGGAAGGCTATATCGGTTCAACGGCGGAGAAAAGCATTGGAGCTTCCTCGGATACGAACCATGCCTTTACCGGCGCAAATGTTCTGTATGATAATGTGAACCGGATTGTGCTTCGGATTGCCACAAGTGATATCAGCAAGATAGGCGTGAAAGTGGACGATACCATTTACACCTATGCAGAACACCCCGCTTCTTTTAAGCAGTCGGGAGCGGAATACTATTTCTATTCCGGTGGAATCAGCGCTTTGCAGTTTGACAAAGACTATCAGATTCAGCTTCTGGTAGAAGGAGAAACGGTTCAGACAATTATGTATAGTGTAAACGCATATTTCCGCGCAAAACAGGATCAGATGGAAAGCGAAGCTTTGACAAATATGGCGAAGCTTTGCAGGGCAGCTTATGTATATGGCGTTAGTGCAAAGACATATGCTGCAAAGTAAAGGGGGATGTGTATGGAACGAAATGAGATTTTTTATGGAAACAGCAAAGAGAAATACGAAACCCCGAATTTGCAAATTATTTCTGCTTTGGGAACACAGGGATTTCTGCTTTGGGAACACAGGGAGTGCTCACCACAAGCCCTACGGTTTCAGATGGGTTCTTGGGAGAATGGGACGAAGAAGGGTTTTAGATTTGTTTTCGTATAATAGCTCAAAATCCGCTTGCGATTCTATAAAGAATCAAATATAATGAAAACAAATCAGATTTGTTTTGCGCAATAAGGAGGATATTATGCGAGGAAGAAAGAAATGGCTGGCGTTATTTCTTGCCGTAGTAATGTGTCTTGGAGCGGTTTATTCGGATGCATTTGTATGGCAGACAGAAGCTGCGACAGGTACGGGGAAAACGATTGAAGCGTCGGAGATAGATTCCTATGGTTCACAGTTGACGGCGGAGCAGAAGGCGGTCTATGACAAATTGGTGGACTATTACATAGGAGAGGATGGGTTTGCAGTTCAGAAAGAAGCAGATTTTGTATATGAGGTAAATGGAGAACTGGTGTACGACACTGCAGCAGAAGTAGGAAACAGGGCAGTTGAGCTGGCGTTTTATGCAGCCTTTGCGTTTCAGCGGGATTATCCGCAGATATTCTGGACTTCAGGAGTGGGAATCGGGTATTCTTATTCCTACGCGACTAATTCAGAGGATGTAACAAAATATGGTTTGAACAGCGTGGTAGTGCAGCTTACTCCAAGTTACACAGTGACTTCAGCGGAACTTGCTACCTATGAAGAAGGAGTAAATGCGGCGGTTACTGAGATTTATAACAGCGTACCGGTGGGCTCTTCCGTATATTTGTATTACAAAGCCATCCACGACTGGATTTGTAAGAAGGCATCCTATCATGATGCAGCAGCGTCAACGCCTTCTTCCTATCCAAGGGCATTTACCAGCCAGCCTCTGTTTGATGGTAATGAAGAGGACAATCAAGTGGTTTGTGAAGGATATAGCGAAGCATATAAGATTTTGTGCGACCAGCTCCGGATGCAGAAAGGAATTCCGCTAGAAAGTATGACGGTAGTCGGAACAGGAGGAATTGGCACAGAAGCCGGAGCGCATATGTGGAATTACGTGCAGATGCCGGATCAGAAATGGTACGGCGTGGACGCGACTTGGGATGATCAGAAAGATAACACTTATTATAACTACTTTTTGTGTGGCAGGAAATCTGTCGGTTTCTATAATGAAGCTACTGCAACCTATCCGACATTTCAGGAGGATCATTTGCCGGATGGAAATCTGTCTGCAGATGGCAGTGTGCAATTTAATTATCCGGATGTAGCAACCTATGGCTATGGTGGATATTACTTTGTAAGCACGAAATTGAACCTGAGTGATAAGATTGGCATCAAGTTTGTGGTTTCTCTGGACGAAATCATTTCAGACAGTGATTTTATGAAGATAACCGTGGGTGATAATACAACCAATGTTCTCGTGAGTGATGCAACACAGGAAATGAGCAGCGTGGCAGGAAAAATGTGTCATGTGTTTGCGTGCAGGTTGAATGCCAAGGAGATGGCGAAGGAGATACAGGTGCAGATGGTAGTAGGTGGAGTGGCACATGGTACTCCGATTACCTACTCGGCAAAGAAGTATGGAGATGCGATTCTGGGATATGCAGAAGGAACATTTGAAAAGGAAAAAACACTGGTTCGTGCAATGCTGAACTATGGTGGATATGCGCAGGTGTTCTTTGATAATGCTACTTCCGGACTGGCAAACGAAGGATTGTATTCCGAAACAAACGACCCGGTTCTTACATCTGCTGCTCCTGATTTGAACGCTTATGCGGGAAGCAGCACACAGATTTCCAATTCAGCGGGGCTTGATTTGGAGGGAACCACGCTGGTTCTGGAATCTGAGACGGAGCTTCGAATGTATTTTACTCTGGATTCCGGGAAGGATCTGAATGATTACACATTCCAGATAGCCCAGACTGGAAAGATACTGACCACAGGGTACAGTGATGAAAAAAAGCAGTATTATGTGTCCATTCCGAACATAAAAGCAACGGAGCTGCAGAAGATGTATGATGTGACCATAAAGACGACATCCGATACAGAGGTAGCTAAGGTTCGGTATGGGGCATTGAGTTATGTGAAACAGATTCTCGACGGCGCAGCAGACAGTTCTTTGATAGAAAATAAGAAAGTGCAGTGCAAAAATCTGGTGAAAGCTCTATACTTATACAATCAGGCGGCTTTGACGTATATTGGAGCGACGGAGGGGTAGAAGATGGAAACAAGGAAAAAATATGAAGAACCGATTATGAGGGTACTTCTGTCGGGAGAAAGTGAAGTCATAACTACGAGTCCGGGAAACGGAACGGATGTGGAGATGCCGGAAATCCCGATGCCAACAGGAGTATAAAAACAGAAAAGGGTGCAATGATGAATAAAAAGTGGAAATATTTGATTGGAGGTATCCTCGTGGTTGCAGTGGTCGGAGGTGCATTTGTCGGTTTAGGCCGGATGCGAGAAAAGGATGCTCCGAAACAGGATGTAGCAGAGACAGCCAAGGGAGAGACAGCAAATTCCGCAGAGGATAAGACGACAGAAAAAACGGAAGAAACGGAAGAAACGGAAGGGGAAAAAACGGAGGAGAATTATGTGAAATCGGAATCGGTAGTTACAGATAGTGTCATTGGTCCCGGTGAAAATTCACAGAAGCTGGCACCGAAACCGATTGTGACTCCCTCAGATTCGTCTTCCTCCGGTTCGGAAGAAACTAAAGGGGAAACTCCGGGAAAAGAGGAGCAGGGAGAAGAAAATGTGGGAAGTATCGAGCTTCCGGTAGTTCCGTTAGAATAAGAGCAACAACAAATGATAAAAAATAAGAAGTATGAAAAAGAAGGTGGTGGGAATTCTATTTCTCAGCACCTTCAATAATTCTTGACATCTATCATAGATTCATGTATAATGTGGAAATTGCGAGAATAGAATGGTTTATGGTTAGTTAGTA
>ONED01000019.1 GCA_900316755.1 uncultured Eubacteriales bacterium | reverse complement strand
ATGTCACAGATATTAGACATTTAAAGAAGGATGGAGGATAAGAACATGAAGAAATGTGTAATCACAGTTGTAGGAAAGGACACCGTAGGAATTATCGCAAAGGTATGCACCTATCTTGCAGAAAATCAGATTAATATTTTAGATATTTCGCAGACCATTGTGCAGGGATATTTTAACATGATGATGATTACCGATATGGAGAAGGCTTCCAAGGAACTGGGAGAAGTTTCCAAGGATTTGGAAGTGCTGGGAGAAGACATTGGAGTCACCATTCACTGCCAGAGAGCAGAAATTTTCGAAAAAATGCACAGACTGTAATCTGAGGAAGCGAGGAATATTTCAATGATTAATATTTATGAGGTAACTGAGACGAATCAGATGATTGAACATGAAAATCTGGATGTGAGGACGATTACCCTGGGAATCAGCCTGTTGGATTGTATTGACTCTGATTTGCAAAAATTGAACGAGAACATTTACAGAAAAATTACGACGGTAGCGAAGAATTTGGTGGCTACGGGACAGGCAATCGAACAGGAATACGGGATTCCGATTGTGAATAAGCGGATTTCCATTACTCCGATTTCTCTGATTGGTTCGTCTGCCTGCAAAGGGCCGGAAGATTTCGTGGAGATTGCAAAGACATTGGATGCAGCTGCAAAAGAGGTCGGTGTGAATTTCATCGGAGGGTATACGGCATTGGTTTCCAAAGGGATGACTCCTTCTGAGGAAGCACTGATTCGCTCGATTCCACAGGCGCTTGCCGTGACGGAACGGGTGTGCAGTTCTGTCAACGTAGGCTCTACAAAGACTGGGATTAACATGGATGCAGTAAGGCTTTGCGGGGAAATTGTAAAAGCGACGGCAGAGGCAACAAAAGACCGAGATTCCTTAGGCTGTGCGAAGCTCGTGATTTTCTGTAATGCACCGGATGACAACCCGTTCATGGCGGGGGCATTCCTTGGTGTTACGGAAGCAGACACCGTAATCAATGTAGGGGTCAGCGGTCCCGGCGTGGTCAAGCATGCGATTGAACAGGTGAGAGGAAAAGGGTTCGAAGAGCTTTGTGAGACCATCAAGAAAACGGCATTTAAGATTACCCGTGTCGGACAGCTGGTCGCAGGAGAAGCGTCTAAGAGACTGGGAATCCCGTTCGGAATTATTGACTTGTCATTGGCTCCGACTCCGGCAGTGGGAGACAGTATTGCTGAGATTTTAGAGGAGATTGGTCTGGAGCGTGTGGGCGCTCCGGGGACGACGGCGGCGCTCGCCATGCTCAATGATCAAGTGAAAAAAGGCGGGGTGATGGCATCCTCTTATGTGGGTGGATTGAGCGGTGCCTTTATTCCGGTCAGTGAGGACCAGGGCATGATAGATGCAGTAAATGCAGGCTCCCTGACTTTGGAAAAACTGGAAGCGATGACCTGCGTCTGTTCCGTGGGACTGGATATGATTGCCATTCCCGGAAAGACAACAGCAGCTACCATTTCCGGTATTATTGCAGATGAGATGGCCATTGGTATGGTCAACCAGAAGACAACGGCAGTGCGTCTGATTCCGGTTATCGGAAAAGAGGTGGGAGAGATTGCAGAATTTGGTGGATTACTCGGATATGCACCGATTATGCCGGTAAATGAGTTTGACTGTTCCGCTTTTGTGGCGCGAAAGGGAAGGATTCCGGCACCGATTCATAGTTTTAAAAATTAGAAAGTGAGAGAAAAAGATGGCAAAAAAGATTGCGATTGTAACAGACAGTAACAGTGGAATTACTCAGGCAAATGCAAAAGAATTTGGAGTAACTGTGGTACCGACTCCGTTTTTTATCAATGGAGAATTGTTTTATGAGGATGTCACACTGACCAGAGACGAGTTCTTTGAAAGGCTTATGGAGGATGCAGATATCAGTACCTCTCAGCCGGCCCCGGGAGATTTGATTGCTGCGTGGGATGAATTGTTGAAAGAATATGATGAAATCGTACATATTCCGATTGCATTGAGCTTAAGCAGCAGTTATGAAACTGCGGTAATGCTTTCACAGGATTATGATGGAAGGGTACAGATCGTAAATAACCAGAGGGTATCGGTGATGCAAAGGTCCTCCATCTTTGATGCCATGCGTCTGGCAGAGCAGGGAAAGTCTGCAAAAGAGATTCGGGGGATTTTGGAAGAAGAAAAAGCAAATGCCGGAGCTTATATTACGGTGGATACTTTAAAATATTTGAAAAAGGGCGGACGTGTGACACCGGCTGCTGCAGCAATCGGGTCTGTTTTAAATATTAAACCGGTACTCATTGTACATGGAGAAAAGCTGGACAGCTTTGCAAAGGTCCGAGGAGTCAAGGCTGCGAAAAAGACCATGCTTGACGTGGTGGAAAAAGTGCTCAGAGAGGAACTTCCCGGAGAAGATGTTACCATCTATGCGGTTACCACCTGTAATGCAGAAGAAACAGAGAACTGGAGACAGGAAATTGCGCAGCATTTTCCGGGATATGACATTCAGGCTGCATATCTGTCTTTGAGCGTGACCTGTCATATCGGTCCCGGAGCCTTGGCTGTGGCATATGCAAAAAATGTGAAATAACATTAGATGCGTATGACCGGATGACAGTATTCACTTTGAAACGGAGTTCGAAATTTCTCCGTTACAATGGATTCGTAGAAATCAGCTGCAAGGATATCCAGTTGAAGCATTTGCTTCGCTGATTCGGATAAGTTTTCTACATTGGTCAGCTTACTAAGCAGGGGGATGGATGCCTCCTGCTTTATTTTGGAAAACAGGGCGCTATCGTCTGCCCGGAATCCCAGTACATGTGCATATTCGATTTCCGACATATCGGACTTCTTTATATCCAGTAAGATGTGGATGAGTGCCCGGCTGATACGGGAGTAGGTCACCTCTTTGGTCTTCAAAAGCCTACAAAACTGTTCAAAATTCAGATATTGACTCAGACTGTTTGCGATTCGGTTTGCCAGCTCTTCTGAGACATCGGCATATTCCTGCAGGGATGTTTTATTCTCCTTTAATAATTTACATTTTAATAGCAAAGAAACATCATTTGGGAAAACGGGATATCGTTTTTGATAATTCTCTTTTAACAGGGAGATTCCGGTTTCCGGAATCTGGGCGGTAAGCTTTGTGCTGAATCCGGAATTTCCGGCAAAGGTATTTCGGATTGCTGTAGCGGAGCTTATCTCTTCCTTAAGCTCTTCGTCATGATAGTGAGAGGAAATCCGCTGAATTGCAATAGGTCTTATTCTGCTGTGCAGACGACGCAGTGCTTTTAGGTATTCTATGGCAAGAATATTATTCGGCTCAGACAGGACCTCGTCCGGAAAATCGGATTTTAAATGCTCTTTCATCGCTATCTGCCTTGCAACCGGAAAAGAATCTCCCCGGCGCAGATATCTCTGTAAAATTTCCCGGTAAGCTTCCGGTTCCTCAGCAAGGACGTCAGCCAGAGATTTAAGCATGCTGATTTCTCCACATTCACTTCCGAAACAAACGGCGTCCACACATCCCAGTTTATCAAGCAGGGACACGGCTCCGTATGCAAACTGTTCGGCACTTGCGGTGGCATAGCAGACAGGAAGCTCGATGACAAGAGAAGCACCGGCTTTTAAGGCGGTTTCGGCGCGCAGATGCTTTGGCATCAGAGCAGGAACACCCCGCTGCACAAAATTTCCGCTCATTACGACAATCACCATATCTGCATGGGCGAGCTCGCGCGCTTTTTCTATGTGATATTTGTGCCCGTTATGAAAGGGATTATATTCTGCAATTAAGCCGACAACTGTCATGATTTTCCTCCAAAATGGTTATGCTCTTTGTAAGTGTGTAATTATTATATACTATAAACGAAAATATAGCACGCTTTTGTTTGACAAAAAGATAGAAAAAGCGTTACACTGATAACAGGTTTACGATATAGGAGGGGAATTTGTATGGGAAAAGAACAAATTTTGGAAATGCTTGACCAGAGACAATTCAAGGAATTAAAAACAGAATTAGAAAACGTGCACCCTGTCGATATCGCAGAACTGATGGAAGAGTTGGAAGAAAAACAGCGGATTTTGGTGTTTCGACTCCTGCAGAAGGATGAGGCGGCAGAAGTTTTCACGGAAATGAACAGTGAAATGCGCCAAGCGCTTCTGAGTGGACTGACGGATTCGGAAATCAAAGAATTCATGGATGAGATGTATCTGGATGATGCGGTTGACGTTTTGGAAGAGATGCCGGCAAACGTGGTGGAGCGTCTTTTGATGGCGACGGATGAAGAGACGCGGGCGCAGATGAATGCACTCCTGAATTATCCGGAGGACAGTGCCGGAAGCATCATGAATGTAGAGTACATTGCATTCCGGAAGGAAATGACGGTAGAGGATGCGATTTTGAAAATTCGGCAGGTCGGGATTAACCGGGAAACCATATATACCTGCTATGTTACAGAGCAGAGAAAATTAATCGGTGTGGTTACGGTCAAAGATCTTCTGACGACAGGGGATAACCATACGATTGAGGAAATCATGGAGACAAATATGCAATATGTGCATACCCATGACGATCAGGAAAAGGTGGCAGGTCTCATCAGCAAATACAGTCTGATTGCGATTCCCGTTGTGGACAATGATATGCGCATGGTCGGTATCGTAACGGTAGATGACGCGATGGATGTCATGGAAGAAGAGGCTACCGAAGATATGAGCATGATGATGGGTATTGCTCCGAATGAAGATTCCTATTTTCAGACCAGTGTGTGGGAGCATGCAAAGAGTCGTTTTCCGTGGCTTTTGTTTTTGATGCTTTCCGCTACCTTAAGCGGTCTGGCTTTGGATCATTTCGATTACGTGGTTGCGGTGATGCCGATTTTAAATTCTTTTGTACCTATGCTCACCGGAACCGGCGGAAATTGTGGTTCCCAGAGCTCTACTTTGATTATTCGCGGACTTGCCACCAATGAGATTGAGTTTCGGGATGTTTTCCGCGTTCTGTTTAAGGAAGCAAGGGTTGCTCTGGTTGTGAGCATCATGCTCGCCATCGTAAACGGAGTCCGTATCATGATTATGTACGGGCATTCTTATGAGAATGCACCTCTGCTTGCGGTGGTGCTCGGACTGACTCTGGTCTGCACGGTATTGTTGTCTAAGACGATTGGCTGTACCTTGCCGCTTATTGCAAAGAAATGTGGTCTGGACCCGGCTCTGATGGCAGCACCGCTTATTACCACGCTGGTAGACACGGGAACTATTCTCCTTTATTTTACGATTGCAACCAGATTTTTCAAAATTTGAGGAATGTACGAAAAAAGAGACATAAAAGGCTCTTGTTTCTAAAATGTGATTGAGCTATAATATATTGCAGTGAGAAAAACGAAAGGGGTCATTAAGTCATGGGATTTATTGATGTAATTAAAGAAAAAGCAAAACAAAATGTGAAGACGATTGTACTTCCGGAAACGGAAGACAGAAGAACCTACGAAGCCGCAGAGGCCGTGTTAAGAGATGGGACTGCGAAACTGATTCTGGTGGGCAGTAAAGAAGAGATTGAAAAGAACGGTGCCGGATTTGATATTTCAGGTGCGACGATTGTGGATCCTGCGACCAGCGAGAAGACAGAAGCATACATTGAAAAGTTGGTGGAACTTCGGTCGAAAAAAGGGATGACGAAGGAGCAGGCAACAGAGCTTCTTCTTACAAATTATTTATATTACGGCGTGATGATGGTAAAGATGGGGGATGCCGACGGAATGGTGTCAGGTGCATGCCATTCTACCGCAGATACGCTTAGACCCTGTCTGCAGATTTTAAAGACGAAACCGGGTACAAAATTAGTATCGGCATTCTTTATTATTGTGGTTCCGGACTGCGACATGGGAGAAAACGGTACATTCCTTTTTGGGGATTCCGGTTTGGAACAGAATCCGGATCCGGAGAAATTGGCAAACATTGCGATTTCTTCTGCAGAATCTTTCCGGACACTGGTAGGCGCAGAGCCGAAGGTTGCCATGCTTTCTCATTCTACAAAGGGCAGTGCAAAGCACGCAGATGTGGATAAAGTCGTGGAGGCTACCCGTATTGCAAAGGAGATGGCTCCGGATTTGATGTTGGACGGCGAATTGCAGTTAGATGCAGCCATCGTACCTGAAATCGGGGAATCCAAGGCACCGGGAAGCAAGGTGGCAGGACATGCCAATGTACTTATTTTCCCGGATTTGGATGCAGGAAACATCGGATATAAGTTGGCACAGAGACTTGCAAAAGCAGAGGCTTACGGACCACTGACACAAGGTATTGCAAAACCGGTCAACGATTTGTCGCGCGGATGCAGCGCTGCAGATATTGAAGGCGTAGTAGCCATTACAGCAGTACAGGCTCAGGCAGAAGAAAATAAATAATTCAAAAAATAGCGGAGGAAAGAGAAATGAATGTTTTGGTAATCAACTGTGGAAGCTCTTCATTGAAGTTTCAGTTAATCAACTCTGACACAGAGGCAGTATTAGCAAAGGGTCTTTGTGAGAGAATCGGTATTGACGGAAGACTGACTTATCAGCCGGCGGGCGGTGAGAAATCAGTAGAAGAGAAGCCAATGCCGACACATACGGAAGCAATCCAGTATGTGATTGATGCTTTGACGGATGCTGAGAGAGGAGTTGTAGGCAGCCTTTCTGAAATCGGCGCCGTTGGACACAGACTGGTACACGGCGGAGAAAAATTCGCAAGTTCCGCTGTAATCACGGAAGAAATGATTAAAGCAGTGGAGGAGTGCAATGATTTGGCACCTCTTCATAATCCTGCAAACCTGATTGGGGTACGTGCCTGTCAGGAGCTGATGCCGAATGTACCAATGGTTGGTGTATTTGACACTGCATTCCATCAGACGATGCCGGAAAAGGCGTATATGTACGGACTCCCTTACGAATACTATGAGAAATACAAAGTAAGACGTTATGGATTCCACGGGACAAGCCACAGTTTTGTATCTAAGAGAACGGCAGAGCTTCTTGACAGATCGTATGATGCTACGAAAACGATTGTCTGCCACTTGGGAAACGGTGCAAGCATCTGTGCAGTCAGGAACGGAAAATCGGTAGATACCTCTATGGGACTTACTCCTTTGGAGGGACTTGTGATGGGAACCCGTTCCGGTGACATTGACCCGGCTATCTTAGAGTTCCTTGCGAAGAAAGAAGGAATGGATATCACAGAGCTGATGACGATGTTAAATAAAAAATCCGGTGTACAGGGAGTGTCCGGAATTTCAAGCGATTTCCGTGATTTGGCAGCCGGCGCTGAAGCAGGAAACAAGAGAGCGCAGATTGCGTTAGATGTATTTTGCTACCGTGTTGCAAAATATGTGGGAAGCTACGTGGCAGCCATGAATGGCGTGGATGCAATTGCTTTTACGGCGGGAATCGGTGAAAATGACGGCAGCGTTCGGGAAAAAGTATGTTCTTACCTGGGATATCTGGGCATTGAAATCGATAAAGAAGCAAACAAACAGCGTGGCGAGGAAATCGTGATTTCCACTCCGGATTCGAAAGTGAAGGTATTGGTTGTTCCGACAAATGAAGAATTGGCAATTGCCCGTGAGACAGTGGCTCTGGTATAGTTTGAAATTTGTTGTTGACAAATGGATTTTTCATGATATAATTATCTAGGTGTGAGTAGGAGTAACAGTATGTTAATTGACCTATCAGACGTTTTATCTGAGCATCATAAGACGATTGAGACGGACGTACCCGTGGAAATGACAGCTTTTCAGGCAGCCTATGGTTGTTTTCCTATAGTCGGGAAAGAGGACGCACACATTGTTGTAAAGCATGTGAAGCAGCGTGAGCTGTTTATCGAGGGGAAAGCGTATCTGGAGCTTGAGATTTCGTGTGACCGCTGTTTAGAGCCGGTCAGGGTGCCGTTTGCATTGGAGTTTACCAAAAGGGTGGATCTCGAAAAGTCGGATGGTGAACAGTCAGATGAACTGGACGAAAAAAATTATATTGACGGATATCATCTTGACGTAGACAAATTGCTCTATAATGAGATTTTAATAGGATGGCCGATGAAAATTCTTTGTAGCGAAGACTGTAAAGGAATTTGCAACGTATGTGGTCAAAACCTAAATCAGGGAACTTGTACCTGCGAAGATACGGGTCTTGACCCTAGAATGTCAGTTATCCGCGATGTGTTTAAGAATTTTAAGGAGGTGTAACCTATGTCAATTTGTCCAAAGAATAAATCTTCAAAAGCAAGAAGAGACAAAAGAAGAGCAAACTGGAAAATGAGTGCTCCGAATTTAGTGAAATGCAGCAAATGTGGGGAATTGATGATGCCACACAGAGTATGCAAAGCTTGCGGTTCTTACAACAAAAAAGAAATCGTATCTGTAGACTAATTTGCATGAATCAGGAAATGAAATCAAGGGTTTGTAAAAACCCTTGATTTTTTGTACGAATTTATATTGATTTTTATAATAATGTTTAGTAAAATTACGTTAGCAGTGCAGGAGGTAGAAGCATGTCAGAGATTACAAAGGTAGCATTAGATGCTATGGGAGGAGACCATGCACCGGGTGAAATAGTAAAAGGTGCAGTGGAGGCTGTTCAAAAAAGGAAGGATATTGAAGTTTTTCTCGTTGGACAGGAAGAGCTGATTCAAAAGGAGCTTTCGCAGTATGCGTACGATGAGAATCAGATTAAAATTATCAATGCGACAGAAGTGATTGAGACTGCGGAACCGCCGGTGATGGCGATTCGTAAGAAGAAAGATTCTTCCATGGTTGTTGCGATGAAGATGGTAAAAAATGGAGAAGCAGATGCATTTGTGTCTGCGGGAAATTCCGGGGCGGTACTTGTCGGCGGTCAGCTGATTGTCGGACGCATCAAAGGAATTGACAGACCGCCATTGGCACCCCTCATTCCGACGGCGAAGGGAGTTTCTCTGCTGATTGACTGCGGAGCGAATGTGGACGCGAGATCTTCTCACTTAGTACAGTTTGCGAAGATGGGCTCCATTTATATGGAACATGTTATGGGAATCAAAAACCCAAGAGTAGCGATTGTCAATATCGGTGCAGAGGAAGAAAAAGGAAATGCACTTGTAAAAGAGACCTTTCCGCTTTTAAAAGCGTGCAAAGACATCAATTTCATCGGAAGCATTGAGGCGAGAGAGATTCCGCACGGAATGGCAGATGTCATTGTTTGCGAGGCATTTGTGGGAAATGTCATTTTAAAGCTGTATGAGGGTGTTGGTGCTGTCCTGATTCAGAAAATCAAAAAAGGGATGCTGTCTACATTGCGAAGCAAGATTGGAGCGCTTCTTGTGAAGCCTGCGCTTAAAGAGACATTGAAGAGCTTTGATGCGAGCGAATACGGCGGCGCACCGCTTTTGGGCTTAAACGGCCTTGTGGTGAAGACCCATGGAAGCTCCAAAGCAGGGGAAGTGTCAAATTCAATTATTCAATGTGTTACATTCAAAGAACAGAAGATTAACGATAAAATCAGAGAATGTATCAAAGAAGATTAGTTCAAATATAAGGAGAGAACAGTATGGAATTTGAAAAATTAAGAGAAATTATTATGGATGTGTTAAACGTAGGAGAAGAAGATGTGACGATGGAAACGACATTCGTAGATGATTTGGGAGCAGATTCATTGGATATTTTCCAGATTATTATGGGAATCGAAGAGACATTTGATATTGAAATCGACAACGAGGATGCCGAGAAAATCGTTACAGTCGGGGATGCTGTAGAACAAATAAAAAATGCAATTAATTAGGCAGCAGATGAAAAAGCCCTAACGGGCTTTTTCATTTTATGAGGACAATGAAAACAGATTTATAAAAATGGAGAAGACTATGCAGCAAAAACTATCAGAACTACAAGACCAAATAGGATATCGATTTCAAAATCCGGAACTCCTAAAATCCGCGTTAATGCACAGCTCCTATACCAATGAAAAAAAGCTCCCGAAGCATAAATGCAATGAGCGTATTGAATTTCTGGGGGATGCGGTGCTGGAACTGGTGTCCAGCGAATTTTTGTTTCAGGAGCATGAAAAGATGCCGGAAGGGGAAATGACAAGACAGCGGGCCAGTATGGTGTGTGAACCGTCTTTGGCATTTTGCGCACGGGAACTTCATCTGGGAGAGTATCTTCTTATGGGAAAAGGAGAGGAAGTGACCGGTGGGAGAACCAGAGATTCCATTCTTTCGGATGCTTTGGAGGCTCTTATCGGAGCCATTTATCTCGATGGTGGTTTTGCTAGTGCAAAAGAGTTTATTTTGAGATTTGTTTTAAATGATTTGGAGCATAAAAAACTCTTTTATGATAGCAAGACTATCCTGCAGGAGTTTGTGCAGGGAAATTCTACGGAAGTGATATCCTATCATCTTACCGGGGAAGAAGGTCCGGATCATAATAAAACCTTTTTTGCCAAGGTATGCATCGGAGAGACCTGTTATGGGGAAGGAAGTGGAAAAACAAAGAAGACAGCGGAAGCAGATGCCGCATATCATGCAATATTAAAGTTACGCAAGAACAAGATAAAGTAGGTGTGAGATGTATTTAAAAAGTATTGAAGTACAGGGATTTAAGTCCTTTGCGAATAAGATTGTATTTGATTTTCATAATGGAATTACCGGCATTGTCGGGCCAAACGGAAGCGGAAAGAGCAATGTAGCCGATGCAGTGAGATGGGTTCTGGGAGAGCAGCGTGTAAAACAGCTTCGTGGTGGAAATATGCAGGATGTTATCTTTTCGGGAACAGAGCTTCGAAAACCGTTAAGTTACGCATCCGTAGCCATTACCTTGGATAATTCCGACCGCCATCTGGCAATTGATTACAATGAAGTGACGGTTGCGAGAAAATTATACCGTTCGGGCGAGAGTGAATATTTGATTAACGGAAGCGCCTGCCGGCTGAAGGACGTGAATGAGCTTTTCTATGATACCGGTATCGGAAAAGAAGGCTATTCGATTATCGGTCAGGGACAGATTGATAAAATTCTGAGCGGAAAGCCGGAGGAGAGAAGAGAATTATTTGATGAGGCGGCAGGAATTGTAAAGTTCAAGAGGCGGAAAAATATGTCCGTAAAGAAGCTGGAGGAAGAGCGCCAGAATCTTGTGCGTGTCAATGATATTCTCTCAGAATTAGAAAAACAGATTGGACCTTTGGAAAAGCAGTCTGAGGTTGCAAAAACTTATCTGCGAAAAAAAGAAGAGTTAAAAACATACGATATCAATATGTTTTTGCTGGAAACAGCACGCCTTAAGGCAGAACTTGCGGCAGTGGATGAAAAAATTAAAATTGTCGAGGACGAGCTTTCGGATGTGACTCGGCAGCATGAAAATACAAAGACCGAATACGAAGCCATCGAGGAGCAGACCGATGAGATAGACAATTCTCTGGAACGAGCAAAGCGACAGTTGAATGAAACGCAGCTCTTAAAACAGCAGTTGGAGGGACAGATTGAGGTTCTTAGAGAACAAATCAATACTGCGCGTATGAACGATGAACATTTGAAACAGCGTTCCAAAGCGATTCTGGAGGAACTTTCAGAGCGTGAGAAGGCACTTTCTGATTTGAGTGGAGAAAAGAATGCTTTGCAACAGCAAATTTCCGAAAGACAGGAAGCAGACAGAACCGCAGAGGCTGCATTACTTCAGATTCAGACCAGAATTGCGGAGCTTGCCGGAACCATGGAGGACAATAAGCAGAATCTGATTGACCTTTTAAACAATCGTTCTTCCACAAAGGCGAATATCCAGAAGTTTGACACGATGATGGAGCAGATTCAGGTGCGTCGCTCCGAATTATACCAACGGCTGATTCTGATAAAGAGTGAAGCAGATAAGCAAAAAGAACTGAGTGAGCAGTTTGAAGCGGAACTGAAAGAAATCTCGGACACCATCCTTTCTTATACAGATGAGGTAAAACAATGTGAAGGGCAGATTGAGAAGCTGCAGGCAGAGATTGCGAAAAAAACGCAGGAGTTTCGCAGCGGAGAAACCTCATATCACAGAGAAGCCTCCCGGCTGGAGTCCCTTAAGAATCTTACAGAGCGTTATGACGGGTATGGCAACAGCATTCGTCGTGTTATGGAAAAAAAGGCGCAGGTGCCGGGGATTCTGGGCGTAGTTGCAGACCTTGTGAAAGTATCGAAAGAGTATGAGATTGCCATAGAGACTGCGCTTGGCGGAAGCATTCAAAATATCGTTACGGATAACGAAGAGACCGCCAAGAAGATGATTACATACCTGAAACAGAATAAATTCGGGCGTGCGACCTTTCTTCCCCTTACCGGCATGAATGCAGGGACTCACAGAGTACAGAAGGAAGTCCTGAGTGAACCGGGAGTGATTGGGGTTGCAAGCACTCTGGTTCAGGTAGAGGGCAAATATCAGGGATTGGCAGAAAATCTGCTTGGGCGAACTATCGTCGTAAAAAATATTGATAACGGAATTGCCCTGTCAAGAAAATACAAACAGACGCTTCGCATTGTGACTCTGGAAGGAGAACTGATGAATCCGGGCGGAGCCATGACCGGAGGTGCGTTTAAAAATTCCAGCAATCTTCTCAGCAGAAGACGTGAGATAGAAGAATTGGAAAAGAAAACCGCACAGCTTAGAGCGGAGATGGAAGAGAGCGCACGCGCAGTGGAAGACTGCAAGGAGAAGCGCGCCGCACTCTATGTACAAGTAGATGAAATCAAAGAAAAACTGCAAAAAGCATACGTGGTACAGAACACGGCGAAGATGAATGTGAACCAGGTGCAGGCAAAGCTTACCGAAACCATGGAAGAGGCAAAACGCATTCATTCTGAGCGGGCGGAACTGGAAAACCAGGGACAGGAAATCAAGGAGAATCAAGAATCCATTCAGGTGGAGTTAGAGTATTCTGAAAAAATGGAGCAGGAGTTACAATCTGCTTCGATGGAGCAACAGAAAGAGCTGGAGAAAGCCCGCATGGAGGAAAGCCTGAAGCTGCAGGAAACAGAAAAGATGCATTTGTCCTATGCTGCATTGGAGCAGAAGCAACTATTTTTGCAGGAGAACGAAGCACGTATCCGGGAGGAGATGGAGAAGTTCCGGGAAGAACTTACGGGGCTTGACAGCAGTAAGGACGACGCTTCAGAAGAAATCAAGCAGAAAGAGACAGAGATTGCAGACCTTCAGAAAACGATTGAAAATTCCGGAGAATTATTCCGGGAGATTGAAGCAGAAATTCAAAAATTTTCTGCTAAGAAGGAAGAACTGACAAAGCAGCACAGAGCATTTCTCAGCAAACGAGAGGAACTCTCAAAACGAATGGCAGAGCTTGACAAGGAATCGTTCCGCTTAAACAGCAAACGGGAAGGATATGAAGAGGCTTCTGAAAAACAAATCAGCTATATGTGGGAAGAATATGAACTGACATACAATATGGCATTGGAGATTCGGGATGAAAATCTGAATGATTTGGCATTTATGAAGAAGCAGATTCAAATTCTGAAAAATGAGATACGGGGACTCGGCTCTGTCAATGTCAATGCGATTGAGGATTACAAGAATGTATCCGAGCGATACGAATTTTTAAAGACCCAGCATGATGACTTGATTGAGGCGGAAGCGACGCTTGTCAAGATTATCGAAGAGCTGGACGCGGCGATGCGCAGACAGTTTCGAGAGAGCTTTGAAGAAATCCGTCAGGAGTTTGATAAAGTATTTAAACAGCTTTTCGGCGGAGGAAAAGGTACGTTGGAGCTTATGGAGGATGAGGATATTCTGGAAGCAGGAATTCGCATTATCGCACAGCCGCCTGGAAAAAAGCTGCAGAACATGATGCAGCTTTCCGGTGGAGAAAAGGCATTGACGGCCATTGCTCTTTTGTTTGCCATTCAGAATCTGAAGCCTTCTCCGTTCTGTCTTCTGGATGAGATCGAAGCGGCGCTTGACGATTCCAATGTAGACCGTTTTGCAAAATATCTGCACAAGCTGACGAAACACACACAGTTTATTGTAATCACACACAGAAGAGGTACTATGACGGCAGCAGACCGCCTGTACGGAATTACTATGCAGGAGAAGGGCGTTTCCACACTGGTATCGGTAGATTTGTTAGAAAAAGAGTTAGACGATTGAGAATAAGGAGTGCATATGGGAGAAGAAAAGAAGGGATTTTGGGGACGGCTGGTTTCCGGGCTTACCAAGACGAGAAATCAGATTGTGTCCGGAATCGACAGCATTTTTCACGGATTCTCTAATATTGATGATGACTTCTATGAGGAGTTGGAGGAAATCCTCATTATGGGTGATTTGGGTGTCCGTGCCACAATGGATATTATAGAAAACCTGAAACAGAAGGTGAAAGAAAACCATATCAAGGAGCCGGCAGACTGCAGGCAGTTCCTGATTGAAAGCATCAAGGAGCAGATGGATGTGGGAGAAGCCGCCTATGAATTTGAGGAGAAGGCCTCGGTGGTTCTGGTCATCGGAGTAAATGGAGTCGGGAAGACGACGACGATTGGGAAGCTGGCAGGAAAACTGAAAGCGCAGGGCAAGAAGGTGGTCCTGGCAGCAGCGGATACCTTCCGTGCGGCTGCCGGGGAACAGCTCCGGGAATGGGCGCACAGAGCAGAGGCAGATTTGATTGGCGGGCAGGAAGGTTCTGACCCGGCAGCGGTGGTTTATGACGCTGTGGCAGCGGCAAAGTCCAGAAAAGCAGATGTATTATTGGTGGATACGGCAGGAAGGCTTCACAATAAGAAAAATCTGATGGAGGAGCTTCGGAAAATAAACCGCGTGTTGGAAAGGGAATATCCGGAGGCCTACCGGGAGACCCTTGTGGTGCTGGACGGTACTACCGGACAAAATGCACTGGCACAGGCAAAAGAGTTTCAGGAAGTGACTGATATTACCGGGATTGTACTGACCAAGATGGACGGAACAGCCAAAGGCGGAATTGCAGTGGCGATTCAGTCTGAACTGGGAATACCGGTGAAGTATATCGGAGTGGGAGAGACCATCGATGATTTACAGAAATTCCATTCGGATGATTTTGTGAATGCATTGTTTACAACGGAGGAAGGATAAATATGTTTACATTGGAGAAGTTTGAAGCAGCAAGTGAAATTGTAAAAAAAGTGACGAATCCGACAAAACTGGTATACAGTGATTATCTGAGCCAGCAGACGGGCGGAAAAGTCTATTTAAAACCGGAAAATATGCAGAAGACAGGTGCATACAAGATTCGCGGTGCCTATTATAAAATCAGCACATTGTCCGAAGAAGAAAGAAAGAGAGGACTGATTACGGCATCTGCGGGCAATCATGCCCAGGGGGTTGCGTATGCAGCAAAGGAATTCGGCTGTAAGGCAACGATTGTGATGCCGACCGTCACTCCGCTGATTAAAGTGAACCGCTCTAAAAGTTATGGCGCGGATGTGATTTTATATGGGGATGTATATGACGATGCATACCGGAAAGCCATGGAGATGGCAGAAGAATATGGATATACCTTTATCCATCCGTTTGATGACATTGATGTTGCAACCGGACAGGGCACCATTACCATGGAGATTATTCAGGAGCTTCCGACGGTAGACTATATTCTTGCGCCAATTGGTGGCGGCGGTCTGGCGGCAGGTGTTTCTGTTCTGGCGAAGATGCTGAATCCAAAGATTAAAGTAATCGGTGTAGAGCCAATCGAAGCTGCCAGCATGACGGCTTCGCTGGAAGCGGGAGAAGTGGTTGAGATTCCGACTGCTAATACCATTGCAGACGGTACTGCAGTAAAAACAGTTGGAAAAACGATTTTCAAATATGTGCAGGAAAATGTGGACCAGGTGCTTTTAGTCGAAGATGATGAACTGATTGGTGCGTTCCTGGATATGGTGGAAAATCATAAGATGGTAGTGGAGAATTCCGGACTTTTGACGGTGGCAGCATTGAAACAGCTTGATTTACGGGGAAAGAAAGTGGTGTCCATCCTAAGCGGGGGTAACATGGACGTGATTACCATGTCCTCTATCGTGCAACATGGGCTGATACAAAGAGACCGGATTTTCTCGGTATCGGTATTACTTCCCGATAAACCAGGTGAGCTGGTGCGGGTAGCAGATACGATTGCGAAGGCACAGGGCAATGTTATCAAGCTGGAGCACAACCAGTTTGTAAGCACCAATCGTCAGGCAGCGGTGGAGCTTCGTATTACAATGGAATCATTCGGTACAGAACATAAGAGGGAGATTTTGAAAGCACTGGAGGATAACGGCTACAAGCCAAAGAGTATTAGCGCGAAGCTGTATTAGGAGGAGTATGATGGAGTATCGAATACCGAAAAAAGGGGAAATTTACAGGCATTTCAAAGGAAATCTGTATGAGATTATCACGATTGCGAGAGATTCGGAGACATTAGAGGAAAAGGTGGTGTACAAAGAGGCAGACGGGGATGCCGCTTATGTACGCCCGCTTCGGATGTTTGTAAGTCCTGTGGATAAAGAGAAGTATCCGGACGTGACGCAGGAGTTCCGGTTTGAGCGGGTGCAGGATGCGTCGCCCGAAATATTGCAGGACAAAAATGTACAGAATTATTGGAAACAGGACGATGTATGCAGTGCAAAGCCGAGCATGATTCTGGAATATCTGGACTTATATACCGTGGAGGAGAAGCTTTCGTATCTGCTTCGGGTAAAAGACTCTGTGACAGAGGAGTTTCTGCAAGTGGTGGCGCAGTCACTGGATTTTACGGAGAATGAAGGCAGCCTGATGGAGCGGTATGATGAAATTTTGAGGTATCTTCAGACGGTGGCGAAATATGAAAGCGGAAGATTGAGGTAAATATAGCCTAAATAGGGAATAAAAAGGGTTGACTTTCACCGAATAATTGTATACAATCATACAAAGAAACAAAAATACACATGAAAAGAGGCTTATTGATGGAAAACAGACGCGTATTTATGAATGAACAAAATAACTTACTGGCACTGGAAGAGCATATGTATCCTCTGGTGGATGTGGAAACGCCGAATATCTTTCGAAATTTATTCCCATATGACGAGATTCCAAAGATTGCATTTAATGACAGGATTGTGCCGCATCATATGCCGGATGAAATCTGGATTACCGATACAACCTTCCGCGACGGACAGCAGTCCAGAGCGCCATATTCAACGGAGCAGATTGTGACCATTTACGATATGTTCCACAAGCTTGGCGGACCGAATGGAAAGATTCGTCAGTGTGAGTTCTTTTTATACAGCAAAAAAGACAGAGATGCCGTCTATAAATGTATGGAGAGAGGTTATGATTTTCCGGAAGTGACGAGCTGGATTCGTGCAAGCAAGAAGGATTTCCAACTGGTAAAGGATATCGGGATGAAAGAAACGGGAATTCTGGTAAGCTGTTCGGATTATCATATTTTTTATAAATTAAATATGACAAGAAAGCAGGCCATGGAACACTACCTGGGGATTGTCCGTGACTGTCTGGAAATCGGGGTCAGTCCGAGATGCCATTTAGAGGATATTACCCGTTCCGATATTTACGGATTTGTGATTCCGTTCTGTCTGGAGCTTATGAAGCTGCGGGAAGAGTATCAGATTCCGGTAAAGGTACGCGTGTGCGATACCATGGGATATGGGGTTAACTACCCCGGGGCTGTGATTCCGCGGTCTATTCCGGGCATTATTTACGGACTGATGGTGCACGCAGGTGTGCCCAGCGAGTTAATTGAGTTCCATGGACACAATGATTTTTATAAGGCAGTGAGCAACTCTACGACGGCATGGCTCTATGGTGCAAGCGGGGTCAACTGCTCTCTGTTTGGAATCGGAGAACGTACCGGCAATACGCCGTTGGAAGCAATGGTATTTGAATATGCACAGCTGCGCGGTACTCTGGATGGTATGGATACGACCGTGATTACGGAGCTTGCTGAATATTATGAGAAAGAGATTGGCTATCGTTTGCCGTCCAGAACTCCGTTTGTAGGAAGAAACTTCAACGTGACGAGAGCCGGAATCCATGCGGACGGATTACTTAAAAATGAGGAAATTTATAATATTTTTGATACGGAAAAATTTTTGAATCGACCTGCAATGGTTGCGGTATCCAATACTTCCGGTCTGGCAGGAATCGCCCATTGGATGAATGCTTATTATCGATTGACCGGAGAGCGGGCGCTGGATAAGACTTCCCCAGTGGTTTTGAAGGTGAAAGACTGGGTGGATGCCGAGTATGAGTCAGGGCGTGTGACTGTGATTGCAGATGATGAGCTGGTGAAAGTAGTCACAGATGTTTGCCATGAATTGCAGATTGTATTGTAGGATGAGAGAAAGTTGAGAGAGCAAAATGGAAGAGTATCAGGATTTGTCCTTGCGGGGAAAGGTTTTCCAGAGTATTCGTGATGATATTTTGAAGGGAAAATATGAGGAAAACGAGGAACTGAGGGAGAGTACGCTGGGCAAGGAGCTTGGCGTCAGCCGTACCCCGGTAAGAGAAGCACTCCGTCAGTTGGAACTGGAAGGATTGGTGAAAATTATTCCGAATAAAGGGGCATATGTAACAGGAATTACCGGGAAAGATGTCAGTGACATCTATGTCATTCGTTCGCTTTTGGAGGGACTCTGTGCAAGGTGGGCAACAGAGCATATTACGGAAGAACAGATTGACAAACTGGAGGAGATTATATTATTATCTGAATATCATGTGAATAAGAAAAAGGAGTTGGCAAGTCAGGTGACGAAATTGGACGGTGAGTTCCATGAAGTCTTGTATGAGGCTTCCAACAGTCGGATTTTAGAGCATGTGTTATCTGATTTTCATAATTATGTGCAGTCTGCGAGGAAGATGTCGGTTACGAAGCAGGATCGTGCAGAAAAATCCATTGCCGAACATAAGGAGATTTTGCAGGCAATCAAGGAAAAAGATGCAGACAGAGCAGAAAAACTGGCGAATGAGCACGTTATGAACGTCATGAAAAACCTGAAAATAGATGTCTAAGAGGAGGATTTCAGAATGGACAAGATAAAAATGACGACACCGCTTGTAGAGATGGATGGAGATGAGATGACAAGGATTCTTTGGAAAATAATCAAAGAGGAATTGTTGTTGCCATATATTGATTTAAAGACAGAGTATTACGACCTTGGATTGGAGCATCGGAATGAGACCAATGATCAGGTCACGATTGACTCTGCAAATGCGACCAAGAAGTATGGAGTTGCCGTAAAGTGTGCGACGATTACGCCAAATGCAGCACGTATGACGGAATATAATCTAAAAGAAATGTGGAAAAGTCCCAACGGAACCATTCGTGCCATGCTGGACGGAACCGTTTTCCGTGCTCCAATCGTGGTGAAGGGGATTGAGCCGTGCGTGAAGAATTGGAAAAAACCGATTACCATTGCAAGACATGCATACGGAGATGTTTACAAAAATACAGAAATGGTGATTCCGGGACCGGGCAAGGTGGAGCTGGTTTACACCGCAGAGGATGGAACAGAGACACGTGAGTTGGTACATCAATACAAAAGCGCAGGAGTTGCACAGGGCATCCACAATTTAAATAATTCCATTGAGAGCTTTGCAAGAAGCTGCTTTAACTATGCGCTGGATACGAAGCAGAGCCTGTGGTTTGCTACCAAAGATACGATTTCTAAGAAGTATGACCATACATTTAAGGATATTTTCCAGGAAATCTTTGATGCAGAGTACAAAGAAGCATTTGAAAAGGCAGGAATTGAATATTTCTATACGTTAATTGATGATGCTGTAGCTCGTGTAATGAAGGCAGAGGGCGGATTTATCTGGGCATGCAAGAACTATGACGGAGATGTGATGAGCGATATGGTTTCCTCCGCATTTGGTTCTCTTGCCATGATGACTTCTGTATTGGTTTCTCCACAGGGCTACTACGAATACGAAGCCGCACATGGAACGGTACAGCGTCATTATTACAAACATCTGAAGGGCGAAGAGACTTCTACGAACTCTGTAGCCACGATTTTTGCATGGACAGGCGCGCTTCGTAAGAGAGGGGAACTGGACGGCAATCAGGAATTGATGGATTTCGCAGAGAAATTGGAAAAAGCGACCATCGCAACGATTGAAAGCGGTAAGATGACAAAAGATTTGGCATTGATTACTACCATCGAAAATCCGGTTGTATTAAACAGCGAGGAATTCATCAAAGAAATCAGAAATATATTAGAAACACTTTAAAAATGAATTGGAGGCCGTCGCTGGTAGTGAAACCGATTTCGCTACCAGCGGCGGCTACATAAAAATTATTCCGCCAATTCTTCCCATTTGGCATATAATTCTTCCAGTTCCTCAAGAATAGCTGCCTTTTCTTTTGAAAATTCCTGACATTTGACAGAGTTTGTATAGACTTCCTCGTGGGTCATTAACTCGTCGATTTCGGCATCCCGTTCTTCCAGAGCGGCAATGCGATTCTCTGTTTTCTTCAAATCATTTTGGCGTTTCCGCTCCTTCGCCTGCGCCTCTTTCTGGGCTTTCCAGTCCAGCTTGTTTTCCGTTTCTTTGACAGCAGATACGGTGCCTGCAGAGGAAGCTGCGGCGTTCGGGGCATACACTGCTGTGAGCGTCTCTTTTTTCTCCAGATAATAATCATAATTTCCAATGTAATTCACGAATGTACCGTTTGTAAGCTCCAGAATTCGGCTGGCAGTCTGATTAATGAAATAGCGGTCATGGGAAACATAAAGAACCGTGCCGGTGTATTCATTTAACGCCTTTTCCAGAATCTCTTTAGAGGCAATATCCAGATGGTTGGTGGGCTCGTCCAGAATCAGGAAATTCGCCTCAGACAGCATCAGTTTTGCGAGGGAAACCCGTCCCCGTTCACCACCGCTTAAATCGCCAATCAACTTATATACGTCGTCACCGGTAAACAAGAAGGCGGCGAGGGTATTTCGAATCTGGGTGTTTGTCAGCATCGGGTAGTCGTCAGAAATTTCATCAAAAATTGTCTTCTCCATATGTAAGACATGGTGTTCCTGATCGTAATAGCCAATCTGCACCTTGGAGCCAAGCCGGAAGCTGCCGCTGTCTGCAGGAACAACTTCGTTTAGGATTTTCAGCAGAGTGGTCTTTCCGGTCCCGTTGTCGCCGATGATCGCCACATGTTCTCCCCGTTTGATTTCAAAAGAGACATCCTCAAATAACGTCAAATTTCCATAGGCTTTTCCCAAGCCATCTACCGACAATACATCATTTCCGCTGATACAGGAAGGCTCTAAAGAAAAATGCAGTTCCTGCGTATCCTCCATGGGCTTTTCCAAGCGTTCCATTTTTTCTAACAGCTTTTCGCGGCTTTCCGCCCGCTTAATGGATTTCTCCCGGTTAAAGGAACGAAGCTTCTCAATCACCGCTTCCTGATGACGGATTGCGGCCTGCTGATTTAGGTATTCACGAATCTTTGCTTCCCGAAGCTGCTTCTTTTTTTCTGCAAAGGCAGAATAATTTCCCTGAAAAGACAGAATCGTCCCGTGTTCAATTTCGATGACCTTTGAAACCACACGGTTCAAAAAATAGCGGTCATGAGAAACAATCAAAACAGCACCATCGTAATTCAATAAATACGTTTCCAACCAGCGAATCGAATTCAAATCCAGATGGTTGGTCGGCTCGTCTAAGAGAAGAACATCCGGTTTGGTTAAAAGGAGCTTTCCCAGTGCCGCCCGGGTTTTTTGTCCGCCGGACAGGGCACTTACGGATTTTTTGAATTCTTCCTCCAAAAATCCCAATCCCTTCAATACGCCAATCAATTCACTTTGCCATGCATATCCGTTTGCCTGTTCAAACCGTTCTGTGAGAAGATGATAGGTGCGGAGTGCTTCTGCAAGAGCTTCTCCCTGCAAATGCTTCATCTGAAGTTCCGTGACACGAATCTGTTTTTCCAGTTCGATAATGTCAGACTTTGCGGTTTTGATTTCTTCCCAGATGGTATTTTCCCCGGAAAGCTCCGGATGCTGAGAAAGATATCCCATGGTTTTTCCTTTTGCAAGAATGATTTCTCCGCTATCCGGCGCAAGTTTTCCGGTAATCATTTTTAAAATGGTGGATTTTCCGGCGCCGTTTAGTCCGATAAGCGCCGCTTTTTCCCGTTCTTCTATATGAAAGGAGCCGGATTTTACAATCGTCTGCTCCCCAAATGCTTTTGAAAGATTATGACATGCCAGTATCATACAGTACCTCCTTCATTTTGCCTTACCTGAACAAATTTATTATATCGAAAATCGCATAAAAAACAACAAAAAATTGACTTTAATGGGAGAATTCTTTATAATGAAAATTAATGGATAAGAAAAGGAAGGGGAACAGAAAGTGGAAGAAAGGGAAATTTCTCAGGCAGTCATTGGGAGATTACCACGCTATTACCGCTATCTTGGAGAATTGCTATCAAACGGCGTGGAACGGATTTCCTCCAGTGACCTTAGCAAGAGAATGCATGTCACCGCTTCCCAAATTCGGCAGGATTTAAACAATTTTGGCGGTTTTGGCCAGCAGGGCTATGGTTATAATGTCAAATATCTGCACACAGAGATTGGAAAGATTCTTGGTCTGAATGTAAATCGGAATTTCGTCATCATCGGTGCCGGAAATCTGGGGCAGGCATTGGCGAACTATGCCGGATTTGAAAGAAGCGGCTTTATATTGAAAGGAATTTTCGATGTGAATCCAAGATTGGAAGGGGTTTCGATTCGAGGAATTCCGATACGGATGATGGACGATTTAAAAGCATTCATCATGGAAAACAATATAGAAATTGCAGTTTTGACGATTCCGAAAACAAAGGCAGCAGAGGTTGCACAGATGCTCGCCGATACGAATATCAAAGGAATCTGGAATTTTGCTCCTACCGATTTGCATCTTCCGAAAGAGGTTGTGGTGGAAAATGTACATCTGGCAGAAAGTCTTATGAGGCTGTCGTATAAAGTGGAACGGTATAACGAGGAGCATATGGAATAACGCAAAAGAAACGTGTATGGAAGCATGAAAGCGGCATGTTTTCTTACACGTTTTTTGAGAATGGAGAGTGAGCGTATGAAATATTTACCCACAGGAGAGCAGATGCGGGCAGCAGATTCTTACACCATACAAAAGCTTGGAATGCCTTCTATGGTACTCATGGAGCGGGCGGCGCTTGGTGTTGTGGAGGCGATGGAACGGGAACGCTTTGATTTATCCCGCGTGTTGGTTGTCTGCGGTCCCGGAAACAATGGAGGAGACGGATATGCAGTTGCAAGACTCCTACACGAAAAGGGCTATGATGTAGAGACCTTGTTTGTCGGGAAAGAGGAATCACGAAGTGAAGATAACCGGAAGCAGAAAGAGATTGCAGAAAAGTATGGGGTTTTGGAAGCTTCCAATGCAGCGGAAAAAGAATATAGTGTGGTTGTGGATGCTGTCTTTGGAACGGGTCTTGCCAGAAATCTGGAAGGCAGATTTTATGATGTGATTTCCATGTTAAATCAAAAAAAAGCGAGAAAGGTTTCGATTGACATTCCCTCCGGAATACAAGACACCACAGGGGAAATCATGGGAATTGCATTTCAGGCAGATATGACGGTTGCAATCGCGTTTATCAAACGGGGGCTTGTTTTTTATCCGGGGCATCTGTATGCCGGGAAAATCGTAACCAGACAGATTGGGATTCCGAAGGAAGCACTGCCGAAAGAAAGCATCATAAGCTATGGATATGAACCGGAAGACTTGAAAACATGTTTTCCAAAGAGAATCCCCAATTCTCATAAAGGAACCTATGGAAAGGTGCTTCTGATTGCAGGAAGCAGCGGGATGTGCGGAGCTGCCTATTTGAATGCAAAGGCGGCTTATGCGGTCGGAGCAGGACTGGTGCAGATTTATACCGCAAAAGAGAACCGCATCATTTTACAGCAGCTGTTACCGGAGGCAATTATTACTACCTATGAAGCGTTTGAAGAGACGGAATTAAATCGCTTGCTTAATTGGGCGGACGTGATCGGAATCGGAAGCGGGCTCGGGCAGAGTGAGACTGCCGGGAAACTGGTGGAATATACTATGAAACATGCGCTGTGTCCCTGTGTGGCAGATGCAGATGCACTCAACATTTTGTCTGAACATCTGTCGTGGATTCCTAAAAATCCGGAGGAAGATGGTGGAGCGAAAGAAAAGTCCCGTCAGATGGTTCTGACGCCGCATTTGAAAGAAATGGCAAGGCTTCTTGGCTGCTCTGTAGGGGAATTGACAAAAGAACGTATTCCAATGCTGGAAGCGTTTGTTTCCGAATATCCTGTGGTATGTGCCTTAAAAGATGCCAGAACACTGGTGGCAGGAGAGGGGGAGCAGTTATATATGAACCTTTCCGGAAATGCGGCGATGGCAAAGGCGGGCTCCGGAGATGTCCTTACAGGAATCATCGCAGGGCTTCTGGCGCAGAAGCCCGAAGCTTATTCGGCTGCCTGTCTCGGAGTATACCTGCACGGACTTTCCGGAGATGTGGCGAAACAGGAAAAAGGGAGCTACAGCGTCCTTGCCGGCGACTTGATAGATGGGATCGGCAAAGTATTAAAAGAACTATAAGAGGTGACGGGGAATGAAAACATATAGCAGAGCCTATGCGAGAATCGATTTGGATGCGGTTGCATACAATATGGAACAGATGAAGCAGAGTCTGGAGCCGCAGACAAAGATGATTGCAGTCATTAAGGCGGACGGATACGGGCACGGCGCCGTACCCATCGCAGAAATGCTGGAAACAAAGGACTATCTATGGGGATTTGCGGTTGCGACGCTGGATGAAGCAGTGGTACTTCGCACGGAAGGAGTCAAAAAGCCGATTCTGGTTTTGGGATGTGTGTTTCCGGACCAGTATCTGGAAATGCTAAAGCACGACATTCGGATGAATATTTACACGGAAGAAATGGCAGAAGCCATCTCTCGTATGGCCGCAGGCGAGGGATTGTGTGCACATATGCACATCAAACTGGACACTGGTATGGGGAGGCTGGGGTTTGATATGAGCGACTCTTCTGTCGAGGCAATCACGAGAATCAGTCAATTGCCAAGTGTAGAGATGGAAGGGATTTTCACTCATTTTGCGAAAGCAGATGAGACAGACAAAACCTTTACAGAGAAACAGCTTCGGGATTTTTCGGAGATGACAGAGCGGCTTGCGGAAAATGGAGTACGCTTTGCCTACGAGCATTGTGCAAACAGTGCCGCTATCATTGATATAAAGGAAGCCAATTTTGATTTGGTGAGAGCCGGAATTTCTACATATGGACTTTACCCTTCTGAAGAAGTGAATAAAGAAAACGTGAAATTGAAGCCTGCCATGGCACTGAAAAGCCATGTGGCGTTTGTCAAGGAGATTCACGAGGGAACACCGATTAGCTACGGCGGCACATTTGTTTCGGAAAAAAAGATGCGCATTGCCACCATTCCGGTGGGCTATGCAGACGGATATCCCAGAAGTCTGTCCAACAAGGGGTGGGTCCTGATTCGGGGAAAAAAGGCACCGATTGTGGGCAGAATCTGTATGGATCAGTTTATGGTAGACGTCACAGACATTGATGGCGTGAGCTTTGGCGATACCGTGACCTTGATTGGGAGGGACGGAAACGAAACGATAACCGTGGAGGAGCTGGGGGAGCTTTCCGGACGGTTCAATTACGAGTTTGTGTGTGACCTTGGAAAGCGGATTCCCAGAGTCTATGTAAAGAATGGGAGTATCTCAGAACAAGTAGATTATTTTGCTTAAAATATAAAAGGTGCAGTCCGGAATACATCCGAAAAAGTTGGAAATACTGAGTTTATCAAAACAAATCGGAGTGTGAACAGAGTGCAAATTAGACGTGGAGATATATTTTACGCAGATTTAAGCCCGGTTGTGGGCTCAGAGCAGGGAGGAATCAGACCTGTCCTTATCATTCAGAATGATATTGGGAACAAACACAGCCCGACTGTCATCTGCGCGGCGATTACGTCAAAGATGAACAAAGCAAAATTACCGACGCATGTGGAAATCGATGCAGGAAGATATCGGATTGTAAAAAATTCCGTGGTGCTTCTGGAACAGATTCGAACCATTGATAAACAGCGGTTAAAGGATTTGGTCTGCCATGTAGACCGGGAATTGATGAAAAAAGTGGATGAGGCACTACGAATCAGTCTGGAACTGCATACATAGGATATAATTCAGCCTTCCGGTGCATGGCAGCCCTTACGTCCACCAAGCTTTGGCGGGGCAGATGGCACCAGACGGTTGCAGGCTCTGACAGGCCAAAGGCTTCAAGGTTTGAGCTTTCTGCAAGTCACTTATGTTTCTCTTAGTGTCCAATTTACAAAAAATCATGTATGCAAAGCAGACATCGCAACTAAAAGGGTCAAAGTTTCCTTGGGATTCAAAACTTGGCGAGGAATTCCGGCAAAGACTATGCAGCTGCATTCGGAGAGATGATTTTGGCAGCGTGTCTACAACTCGCTTTGCTCAAACAATTATCCACGCTGCCATCTTTTCCTCATTGCAGCTGTAAGTCTTTGCACGGAATTCCTCAAAGTTGTTTCACTCCAAGGGAACTTTGAATCCTTTGGTTGCAAGTTCCCTTTGCGTGCATGTAATAAATTCTTGTAAATTGGACACATAGAGAATCTAGTGACTGAAGCCTTGCTCAGACCTTGAAGCCTTTGGTCTGTCAGAGCCTGCAACCGTCTGGTGCCATCTGCCCCGCCAAAGCTTGGTGGACGTAAGGGCTGCCATGCACCGGAAGGCTGAATTGCAACGTACATAGTGGAAATCATGTGAAAAATCTGTACAAAAGGAAGAAACAGTGATAAAGTAGAAAAGACAGAATACAAAAAAGAGAAAGAGGTATCAAGATGTCAGGACATTCAAAATTTGCAAATATTAAGCATAAAAAGGAAAAGAACGATGCTGCCAGAGGGAAAATTTTTACTAAAATCGGTAGGGAGCTTGCGGTAGCAGTAAAAGAAGGCGGCGGTCCCGACCCTGCAAATAACAGTAGATTGCGTGATGTGATTGCAAAGGCGAAGGCAAACAATATGCCAAATGACAATATTGAAAGAAGCATTAAGAAAGCGGCAGGAGATGCGAATGCGGCCAACTACGAGCACGTTACATACGAAGGATATGGACCGAATGGCACAGCCATTATCGTAGATGCGCTGACCGACAATAAAAACCGGACCGCTTCTAATGTGCGGAATGCGTTTACGAAAGGAAGCGGAAACGTAGGAACTCCGGGCTGTGTTTCCTTTATGTTTGACAAGAAGGGTCAGATTATTGTAGATAAAGAAGAATGCGAGATGGAGGCAGATGATCTGATGATGGCTGCTCTGGATGCGGGTGCAGAGGATTTTGCAGAGGAAGAAGACAGCTTCGAAATCCTGACAGACCCGGATGCATTCAGCGAGGTGCGGGAAGCTCTGGAAGCACAGGGAATTCCGATGGTGAGTGCGGAAGTAACGATGATTCCACAGACGTGGGTGACATTGGAAAAAGACGAGGATATCAAAAATATCCAGAAAACACTGGATCTTCTGGAAGAGGATGACGATGTGCAGGAAGTGTACCACAACTGGGATGAATAAGAGGAGGAGAACGAAAGCATGAGCAATTATAAGATGGAAACCAAATGTATCCAGTCCGGATATACACCGAAAAACGGGGAACCGAGGGTACTCCCGATTTGCCAGAGCACCACTTTCAAATACGAAGACAGTGATGCCATGGGAAGACTGTTTGATTTGGAGGATTCCGGATATTTTTATACCAGACTGCAGAATCCCACAAACGATGCGGTTGCTGCCAAGATTTGCGATATGGAAGGCGGAGTGGCAGCCATGCTGACCTCTTCCGGTCAGGCGGCAAACTTTTATGCGATAATGAATATTGCCGAGGCGGGAGACCATATCATCTGTTCTTCTGCCGTTTACGGGGGTACATATAATTTATACGCACATACGATTCGCAAGATGGGAATCAGCGCTACGTTCGTGGACCCGGATTGTTCCGAGGAAGAACTGGATGCAGCTTTTCAAGAAAATACGAAGGCAGTTGTAGGGGAAACCATTGCAAATCCGGCACTGACCGTTCTGGATATTGAAAAATTTGCAAAAGCAGCACATGCACATGGGGTACCGCTTATCGTAGACAATACGTTTGCAACTCCAATTAACTGCAGACCATTTGAGTGGGGCGCAGATATCGTAACCCATTCCACTACAAAATACATGGATGGGCATGCAACCTGTGTGGGCGGCTGTATCGTGGACAGCGGAAACTTTGACTGGAATGCTTATGCAGAAAAATTTCCGGGACTTACGACCCCCGACGAGACGTATCACGGTCTGGTATATACAGAACGGTTTGGAAAGGGTGCATATATTACGAAAGCAACGGCGCAGATGATGAGAGACCTTGGCTCTATCCAGTCCCCTCAGAATGCATTTCTTTTGAATATTGGTCTGGAGACCCTTCATCTCCGGGTACCGAGACACTGTGAGAATGCACTGCAGGCAGCGAAGTACCTGCAAAATCATGAAAAGATTGCATGGGTCAATTGTCCTTCCTTAGAGGGAGACAGATATTATGATCTTGCGCAGAAATATATGCCAAACGGCACCTGCGGTGTGATTACCTTTGGAGTGAAAGGGGGCAGAGATGCCTGTGTGAAGATGATGGATAGTTTGAAGATGATTGCCATTGTGACACACGTTGCAGACGCGAGAAGTTGCGTGCTTCATCCGGCGAGTCATACCCACCGCCAAATGAATGAGAAAGAGCTTTTGGAAGCAGGAGTACAGCCGGATTTGATTCGCTTCAGTGTGGGAATTGAGAATATCGAAGATATCCTTGCTGATTTGGAGCAGGCATTGGCACAGGTGTAATTGGGAACATGTGATTTGTGAAAGTTGAAAACGGGAAGCTGGAGATTTTCCAGTTTCCCGTTTGAAGCTTCTCTAATTTTTCTTTGTTTCACAAGCTGCTTTTAAGCGTGCAATTTCCGCATTCAGCTCTGCGAGAGCTTTTGCCGCTTGAGCTTGGACTTCCTTCACTTGTGCTTCAGCTTCGTCAGCCCTTTGGCGTTCCCGCTCCGTATTGGCGCGTTCCTCCTCCTTCGCTTCCTCCCGTTCCATACGGATATGTTCTTCCTGGTTATATTCGAATATACTCATTGCTTTCGCCTCCGCTCGATTTTGTTCCAGAAACTCTTTCTGAAATGGATATCAGATTCTTGGATACGGAATGAACCGTATGAAACTTTTGAAAAATAATGCTTTTCTACATCTTAGCACAAAAGCAGTTATCTGACAATCTATTTTCATTTTCTTTTTGGTCTTATATT
>ONED01000042.1 GCA_900316755.1 uncultured Eubacteriales bacterium | reverse complement strand
ATCGGTCACAGCATAGGAGAATTGGGAAATGCCGCCACGAATGTGGCTTTTCCGCTTACGACAAGCTGTACGGCGCTTGCACTTTTGTTCGGTATCGGTGCCGCTGCGGCCTTTAACTTGTCCATGGGACGCGGAGAAAAAGAGAAGGCGCTTTATTATATCGGAAATGCAGCCGTGTTGATGTTTGGCAGCGGAGTTCTCCTTTCTCTGATAACGCTTCTTTTTCTGGAGCCGCTTTTGATCTTTTTTGGTTCTCCGGACAATGTATTTGGGCTTGCAAAGGAATATGTGCAGATTACGGCGATTGGGTTTCCGTTTCTGATTTTAACCTCCGGTGGAGCTCATTTAATCCGGGCAGATGGAAGTCCGAAATATTCCATGCTCTGTAATCTTGCCGGAGCGGTGATCAATACCATACTGGATCCACTTCTTATCTTTGGATTCGATATGGGAATGTCCGGTGCGGCACTGGCTACGATTATCGGTCAAATTGTCTCTGCATTTATGGTATTTGGTTATCTTTGCAGGTATCGGGCGGGAAAGCTTACCAGAGCACATCTGCGTCCGCGCATGACATATGCAGGTTATGCTATGGGTCTTGGGATGGCTCAGTGCCTGAACCAGTTTGCCATGATGGTGGTACAGATTGTGATGAATAATTCTCTCAGGCACTATGGAGCGCTTTCTGTTTACGGGGAATCCATTCCGCTTGCATGTTCGGGAATCATCAATAAGGTAAGTTTTCTGTTTTTTGCATTTTGCATTGGGATTGCGCAGGGAATGCAGCCGATTTCCAGCTATAATTATGGTGCAAAGAAATACGAACGGGTAAAGAAAGTGATACTTTTGGGAATGACAGCAGGCATGATTATCTGCCTCATTGCATTTACCATGTTTCAATTGTTTCCAAGACAGATTATCAGCCTGTTTGGAGACGGCTCAGAGCTGTACTATGAGTTTTCAGAACGGTACTTCCATATTTACCTGTTCTTTACCTTTATTAATAATATTCAGCCCATGTCATCGACTTTCTTTTCTTCCATAGGAAAGCCGAAGAAGGGAACTTTTTTGGCATTGACCAGACAGATTCTGTTTTTGCTGCCGTTGCTTTTGGCGTTTCCTATTTTCATGGGAATCGATGGAATTATGTATGCGGGACCGGTTGCGGATTTTCTGGCTGCTTTGATTTCATCCGTATTTCTTTGGAAGGAATTACGCTATTTGAGTGTGAAGAGCCCCGAGAATGTGTGAGGAAACGGAATGTGGAATAAGACACGGGTTTTCGCATAAAGTATGGTAATGAGAGAAAAACATGTGAGGTCCGTTCGTGAAACAGAAAAAGTGTCTTGCTTTGGCTTGTTCTTGTCTGCTTTTTGTAGTGGGTGTGATTGGGTATCAGGTAAGAGAAAGGCTTGCGGCGAATCAGACCAAAGAAGCAGAGTATATTAAATGGGTGGAATTTAACGTGACCTGCGAGGCGATGAAGAAAGCATATCAGTATGACCTCGATACATATGGGCAGGAGATTCATTTGAACTGGGTGACTCTGCTGGCATATCTGGGAGCAAAGTATGGTGGGGATTTTTCCCGGTATCAGGCAAAAGATATGGAAGTGATTGCAAAGCAGTTGCAAAATGGGGAAGAAACGGAAGAAAAACTGTCTGAGAAGATGCAGTATTACAACTATTATCGAGAAGCCTATGGTGCGGTGCTAAACGGCATGGTAGGAGAATATGAGATGGAGGATGCTGCGGGATGGAAGAGTGTGTATGGTTTAAAAGCATTCCACCCCATTGCAAAAGGATTTCCTTACTCGGATTATGATGATTTTGGCGTGTCCAGAAGCTATGGGTATAAGAGAAACCATCTGGGACACGATATGATGGGACAGGTGGGAACTCCGGTGATTGCGGTGGAATCCGGCTATGTGGCAGAGCTTGGATGGAATCAGTACGGTGGATGGCGAGTGGGCATCAACAGTTTTGACGGAAGACGCTATTATTACTACGCGCATCTCAGGCAGAATCGTCCCTATGCCGAAGGGCTGGAAAAGGGGGATGTCGTACAGGCAGGGGATGTCATCGGATATATGGGAAGAACAGGATACAGCGCAAAAGAAAATGTAAATAATATCGACCAATACCACCTGCATTTTGGTCTGCAGCTTATCTTTGATGAGTCTCAGCGGGAAGGAAATAACCAGATATGGGTGAGTGGATATGAATTGGTTCGGTTTTTATACCAGCACCAGTCGGAGGTACAGCGCAATGATGAGACCAAGGAATGGGCGCGGGTATATCAGATAAAAGACCCGGTGGCAGAGAAGGAGCAATAAAAGGGTTCCTCACATTCTTTTCGGAAAATGGTACATACTATTTCCAAAAAGAATGCGAGGATTTTTTATGGAATCGTTATGGAGAGAACAGACGCCTAAACTGTCATCCAAGGCAGATTCAAATCATCTGACCATGGAAAATGTGCATCGGGACGTGATTGTCGTCGGAGCGGGCATGGCAGGGATTTTGATTGCTTATTATCTAAAAGAAAGAGGGAAAAATGTACTTGTTCTTGAGGCAGACGAAATCGCATCGGGGCAGACGGAGCGCACCACCGCCAAGATTACAAGCCAGCATGGCGTAAAGTATAGTACGCTTATGGAAACGATTGGTGCGAAAAAGGCAAGACTGTATGCTCAGGCGAACGAAAAGGCTGTCAAGGAATATGAAAGACTCATTCGGAGCAAAGGAATAGAATGTCAGTTTCAGTGGGTTCCTGCATATTTGTACAGTATGCAGAATAAGAAAGTGCTCTGGGAGGAGGCGGAGGCAGCCCGCTCCCTCGGAATAGATGCCTTTTTCACGAAAGAAACAGAATTGCCTTTTGAGGTGACAGGTGCAGTATGCTTTCAGAAGCAGGCATCGTTTGCTCCTTTGGAATTCCTGAAAGAAATTTCGAAAGACCTGGAAATATGGGAACGGGTCAAGGTAATGAAAATTCGAAAGAATCGGGTCATCACAAACGACATGGTGTTGACTGCGGATAAAATCGTGGTTGCAACCCACTATCCGTTTCGTAATGTACCGGGGTTCTATTTTCTGCGTCAGCATCAGGAGAGAAGCTATGTGTTGGCGCTTTCCGGGTGCGCAAAAATTGAAGGAATGTACATTGGAATAGATAAGAATGGGCTTTCCTTTCGGCAGGCAGGGGATTTCCTGCTGTTTGGCGGGGGCTCCCATCGAACCGGAAAAAATAGAAACGGAGGAAAATATGATTACCTTCGGGAAATGGCAAAGCTGTATTATCCGGACAGTCAGGAAGTGAGCCATTGGTCGGCTCAGGACTGTATGCCGCATGACGGAATCCCTTTTATCGGCAAATATTCTGTTTTCACCCCGCATCTCTATGTGGCGACCGGATTTCAGAAGTGGGGGATGACTTCTTCTATGGTAGCTGCCATGATTTTGCGGGATGAGTTGTGCGGAATCAAAAACCCATATAGTGAAGTGTTTCGTCCGCAGAGAATTCATCTGCGTGCCGGGCTCGGCAATTTTCGGACAGATGTTGCGGAAAGTGCAAAGGGACTCTGGAAGGGGTTATTCCATAAAAATGGACCTCGCTGCCCACACATGGGATGTGAACTTGTCTGGAATCCGGATGAGGAGAGCTGGGACTGCCCCTGCCATGGCTCCCGGTTTGAAAAAGATGGGAAACTTTTGGACAATCCGGCAAAGACTATCCTAAGAGAAACAAAATAAATACCTTGACCCGTACCCGCGTTTTTGCTATACTCCATTTCAGAAAAGAGGGAGAAAAAATGGAGTTTTGGGAAATTTTAACGATTGCAGTAGGATTATCCATGGACGCATTTGCGGTATCCGTTTGCAAGGGCCTTTCCGTTGAAAAAGTGAAAGCAAAGCATTTGTGGATTGCAGGTGCATATTTCGGAGGCTTTCAGGCACTCATGCCGCTTATTGGATATTTTTTAGGAACCAGCTTCCGCTCTCTGATTGAAAGTGTAGACCACTGGATTGCGTTTGGACTGCTGGTATTTATCGGAGGAAATATGATTTGGGAATCCAGAGGCAGGGGAGAGGAACCCATGGATGCTTTCTTTTCCGTAAAGGCAATGCTGCCACTGGCGGTTGCAACCAGTATTGATGCGCTGACGGTTGGAATTACATTTGCCTTTCTGAAGGTCGATATCTTTACAGCAGTTCTTACCATCGGAGTGACCACGTTCGTGTTGTCGGCTATCGGTGTAAAAATCGGAAAAGGATTTGGACAGAGATACAAATCAAAGGCAGAGTTTGCCGGGGGATTGGTATTGATTCTCATGGGAATGAAAATTCTTTTGGAGCATACCGGAATTTTAGGATAAGTCTTCCATAGGGAATGTTGCATAAGGATTGCAAAATCGTTAAAAAATAAAAATAAGAATTATTATTGATATTGCAAAATCTTCCAATGTATGATATGATAAGGTCAAGTCGATAGAATTTAGACAAAACAGATTCAGGAGGTCATACATTATGAACACAAACGCTTTTCGCAACTTATCCTATGGAGTTTACATTATTTCTACTTTGGATGGGGAGAGACCGACAGGCTGTGTCGCAAACAGCGCGATGCAGATTACATCTTCACCGGCAACGATTGCTGTCAGTGTGAATCATGACAACTACACGAATTCCTGTATTCAGAAAACCGGGAAATTTGCCGTTTCTATTTTATCGGAAGAATCGGATGCCACTCTGATTGGCACTTTTGGATTCCAGTCCGGGAAGGAAGTCAATAAGTTTGATGGAGTGCAGGCATTGGAAAAGGAAGGGATTCCTGTAATAGCGGATGCATGTGCTTACGTGGTCTGCAAAGTCATTGATAAGATGGAGACTGCCACCCATACCGTATTTTTAGGAGAGGTCATTGATGCGGATGTACTGAAAAAAGCAGAGCCGATGACGTATGCATATTATCATAAAGTAGTCAAAGGCAAGAGCCCGAAGAATGCGCCGACCTATCTGCCGGAGGAGAAGGAAGAAAAGGCAGACGATGCAAAATGGGTTTGCAGTATCTGTGGCTACGTATATGACGGAGAGACACCGTTTGAAGAATTACCGGAAGATTTTCGGTGTCCGATTTGCAAACAGCCAAAAGAAAAATTTGTGAAGCAATAAGAATAAAAGAAAACAGCCCTGCGTGTGGAAAAAACCGACAACCTTAGGCTCACACCGGTCAGCAAACGGGGGCGGCACCCACACTCCAGTGACTCTCAAGAACGAATCAGAGCTTCGCATCAAGTTTTTCTAAGTGCTTTGTTTGCAAGAATTGATTACACAGATGAAAAGTTAACTCACAATCAGGGAATACGAAAGGAAAAAGACTGCAAGAACTAGGCGAAAGCTTCCTTAAAGTCTTTTTCCTTTCGTATTCCCTGAATGTTCAGACATACTTTTCATCTGTAATTTTTTGCAAACAAAGCACAAAGAAAAACTAAGATGACTACACATGATTCGTTCTTGAGAGTCACTGGAGTGTGGGTGCCGCCCCCGTTTGCTGACCGGTGTGAGCCTAAGGTTGTCGGTTTTCCATCGCAAGGGCTCTTTTTGGGTTTTAGAAAAAATTTCCGCTGTGTAACCTATCCGTAACCTTACATGTTGTATGATGGTATCAGCGGCAGAAATACAAAGGTCGCAGAAATTCAGAAAAATGAGAGGAGTATCAGAAAATGGAGATTTTGCGAGTGGAAAATCTGACAAAGATATACGGAAAAGGAAGCACGGAGGTGGTCGCTCTGGACCATGTTTCGTTTTCTGTGCAGAAGGGGGAATTTGTGGCGATTGTCGGTGCCAGCGGTTCGGGGAAGTCTACGCTATTACATCTGATTGGCGGGGTAGACAGACCGACGGAAGGAAAGGTGTACATTGACGGCAAGGACATCTTTGATTTTGATGATGATAAGCTTGCCATTTTCCGGAGAAGGCAGGTGGGACTCATCTATCAGTTTTATAATCTGATTCCCATTCTGAATGTGGAGGAAAATATTACCCTGCCCCTAAGTCTTGACAACAGGGAAGTCAACAAAGAAAAACTGGAGGAACTTTTAAAGATATTAGGGCTTACGGAGAGAAGGAATCATTTGCCAAATGAGTTGTCCGGCGGGCAGCAGCAGAGAACGAGTATCGGCAGGGCGCTTGTCACCAATCCGGCGATTATCCTGGCTGATGAACCAACGGGAAATCTGGATTCCAAGGCAAGTGATGAGATTGTGGAACTGCTTCGGAAGTCTAATTGGGACTACAATCAGACGATTTTGATGATTACCCACAACATGGAAATTGCAAAATACGCCGACCGCATTTTGAAAATCGAAGACGGCAGAATTGTAGGTGAGTAGTATGACGTTGCTAAACAGACTTACCATCAAAAATTTGCAGCTAAATAAAAAGCGGACGATAGTGACAATCTTTGGCATCCTTTTATCGGTTGCCCTGCTTACCGCTGTTTCCAGTATGTTTTTCAGTGCCAGAGAAAGCCTGATTCAGTTCCAGAAAAGGGAGCAGGGGAACTATCATTTCGGGTTCGAGGACGTGTCGCGGGAGGATTTAGAGGAGCTTGCGTTAAACCGGAAAATTGAGAACATTTATGTGATGGAGCATCTTGGATATGCCAAGCTTTCGGAGAGTAAAAATGAGTATAAGCCTTACGCATATGTGAAAGCGCTCTCCGCGGATTCCCTGAAAAACATGGCGATCAATCTGGTAGAAGGGCGACTTCCCGAAAATGAACAGGAGATTCTGGTGCCGAGCCATTTGAAAACCAACGGCGGAGTGAAATGGAAAGTGGGAGAAACCATTTCTCTTGCCATCGGAAAACGAATCTCGGATGGGTCAGAGCTTACCCAGTCCAATCCGTATATTCCGGAAGAGGAAGAAGAAATCACAGATACACGGGTACGCGAGTATAAAATCGTGGGCATCATGGAGCGGTTCCCTTATCGGCTGGAAAGCTACGAGGCTCCGGGATATACGTTTATCACGTATCTGGAACATCCGGAGGACGGGAAAAAGCTGGATGCGTATGTCCGGTACACCAAGGCAGGTCTTCTGGAATACCCACGAACCACAGCACAGATTTTAAACGTGGATGAAGAGGCTTTTGTCAAATGGTATGATTCAGAAGCGATGTTAAAGGTTTCGGAGGAAGAGTTTGCAGCATTGCAGGCAAAAGTGGGAAAAGCAAGGTGGCAGTGGGTATGCAACGATTATCTGGTCTCGCTGGAAAGTGGTATCCTAAATGACAACACACTTCAGGCACTGGCGTCAGCGGCTCTTATTGTAATCGTTATTATTATTGCGACATCTGTTTTCTGCATTAAAAACAGTTTTGACATTTCGATTACAGAGAAAATCAGACAGTACGGGATGCTGGCAAGCATCGGTGCGACAAAGAAACAAATTAAGCGGAATGTGTATTATGAGGCGATGATTTTGGGAGCTTTTGGAATCCCGCTTGGAATCCTGTCGGGGCTTTTTGCTGCCCGTGTACTGATTTGGATTTGCAATCTCCTCTTAAAAGGAAGTCTGGAATTTGAACTGGTCTTTTGTTTCTCATTCCTTGCAGTGCTGTTTGCAGTTGTGCTCGGTCTGGTAACGATTTTGTTGTCGGCAAGAAAAAGTGCCAATAAGGCAAGTAAGATTGCGCCGATTCAGGCAATTCGGGACAGTGATGAAATTCGGATTCGCCCAAAGAAGATGAAATCTCCCAAATGGGTCAGAGGACTTTTTGGAATCGGCGGGGAAATTTCCTATAAGAATTTGCAGCGAAGCAGAAAGAAATACCGCACAACAGTGGTCAGTATCGTGACTTGTGTTTCTGTATTTATCGGGCTGTCTTCTTTTATCAATCTTGCCTTTGATACAATTCAGGCGGAGTTTCGAAGTGAAGACTATACGCTGGAAGTCCGCTGCCAGTATGGCGAGGGGTTTGAGGAAAAACGTGAGGAAATCCGTTCCTTGCCGGAGGTGAAACGATTTTCAGCAATGGCGGGAGGAGTTCTGAAACTGGATACGACACCGGAGGATTATACAGACGAGTACCGGAAAATGTTCCCGGAAGCCGGAAAGGATTACACGGATGAGGAAGGAAATTCCCATGAATGGGAGGAAACTTTACTGGCGTATGTGCTGGAAAGGGAAAGTTTTCAGGAATATGCAGAAGAGCTTGGTTTGGATTACGGGAAGGTGAGAGATAAGGGGATTCTGATTAATACAGTCATTCAGAGCAGTTACGATGAGGAGAAGAATCGTTATGTGGAGACGGAAACCGAGGCATATGTCTGGAAAACGGGGGACATCATCCAGGGCAGAGCCACGGCGTATGGGGAGGCAGAGATGGCGACAGGAGAAAAGGAAGAGGAACAGACGATACCGGTTTCCATTGCGCTTGCAACCGTGACCGGTAAGACACCTCTCGGGGTTTCCGACTATCGGGGAAATGCCGTACTCATTCTCGGAGATGCCTACAGGGAGCTGCTTGTTCCGGCAGAACATCGGGAGTATCTGTATATGGATTCAGACGATACCGGAAAGGTACAGGAAGAAGTGGAGAAGATTCTGGAAGGTTACGACAAAACTGTCACTAACAGTGCAGAAAATGTTGAGATGATGCGTTCCTTCTATACAGTGATTGCCATTTTCCTCTATGGGTTTATTGCGGTGATTGCACTTATTGGCGTAACGAACATTTTCAATACGATTACCACCAACATGAATCTGCGCAGACGTGAGTTTGCTATGCTAAAGAGCATCGGTATGACCAAGAGAGAATTTCACCGCATGATTTGGCTGGAGAGCTTCTTCTATGGAATGAAGTCGCTTCTTATCGGGATTCCGATTGGCATAGCTCTCTCCTACTGGATTTACAAGGTGATGATGGGTGGTGTCCTTGTTCTTTCCTATATGCCGCCGATAAAAGCAATTGTGATTTCCGTAGTGGCAGTGTTTGCGCTAATTACGCTGATTATGCGATACTCCATCGGCAGAATTCAAAAGCAGAATATTATCGAGACGATTCGAAACGAAAATATATAGACAGCAGTTCATTTTACTTCACAATCGTGCCCGGTATTGGTATACTGGGGTGGAGAGGAGCGTGTGTATGAACATTTTATTGGTAGAAGACAATCAGACCATCGTAAAAGGTCTGGAGTATGCCTTTGAGAGTAATGGATATACATTTTATGGCGTGGGGACCATCCGGGAGGCTTTGCACTGTTTGGAACAGCAGAACGTGGATTTGATGATACTGGATATTGCGCTGCCGGATGGGAACGGTCTTTCCTTCTATCAAGAAAAGATTGCTCCTAAAAAGATTCCCACCATTTTTTTGACGGCGGAGGATGAGGAAGAAGTGGTGGTAAAAGGGCTGGAGTCCGGGGCGGACGATTACGTGACAAAGCCTTTTTCCACCAAGGAGCTGCTGGCAAGAGTAAACCGCATTATCCTGCGAAACCGGAAGTCATCTGTAGTCCGTGTGGGTGAGATTGCATTTGATATGGATAAAATGACGGTCTTCCGAAACGGACAACCGGTGCCGCTTACCAGTCTGGAGTTAAAGTTGCTACATTTGTTATTTTTGAATCTGAATAAGGTTGTGAGCCGCAATACGATTCTGGATAAAATCTGGGAATGGACCGGAAACGATGTGGACGACCACACCGTGACGGTGTATCTGAGGCGGATTCGTGAGAAAATTGGAAACGATGTGGTTGTGACTGTCAAAGGGATTGGGTATAGGATAGACGAAGATGAAAAATAAAATCAATTTGAAACGCTGTATTTGGCAGTGCCTCTTTGTAACTCTGATATTTTTAGCAGCGGTAATTGTGCTGAATGTTCGGGAATACAGGGAGTATCTGTCCAACTATAATCAAAAGACAGATGCCATCTTACGCGAGGTGCAAAAGACGTATCCGGCAGTGACGAAGAAGGAACTGATGGACATTCTGGAAAGTACGGATACAAAGGAAACAAAAAGACCCGAGGATTCCTTTCTGTCCGGTTTTGGAATCGATATGGAGAAGGACTCTGTGATTCTTGCAAATGAAACCGACTTTCGCCGGTCCATGGCAGGTAACATAGTGCTTGCGGTATTGTTTGCCTGCGCACTGGCCGGATTATTTTTGAAATACAATCACAGTAAGGATAAGGAACTGGCGCAGATTACCAGATATATTGAAGAATTGAACCGGTGGAATTATAAACTGGAAATGGATGATATGTCTGAGGATGAGCTGTCGATTCTGAAAAATGAGATTTACAAGACGACGGTGATGTTAAAAGAGACGGCAGAGAATTCGGTGCAGGCGAAAAATGAATTGAAGGATTCCCTGTCGGACATTTCTCATCAGCTTAAGACGCCCCTGACTTCCATTCTCGTAATTCTCGATAATCTGATTGACGACCCGGAGATGGATAAAAGAGTGCGGGCAGATTTTATACGGGACATCAAACGGGAGATTACGAATATTCAATTTCTGGTGCAGTCGCTTCTGAAGCTTTCCAAGCTGGATTCCAATACGGTGGTATTTTTCCGGGAGGAGGTCTGCGTGGAGCAGATGATAGAAGTGTCGATACAGAATGTTGCCATGCTCTGCGATTTAAAAACGGTGGCAATCGAGACGGATTTTCTGGCAAAGGATGCGATTGTATGCGATTTCCGCTGGCAGGTGGAGGCGCTTACCAACATTCTGAAAAACTGCGTAGAACATTCTCCCTGCGGCGGTCGGATTGAGATAAAAACGGAGCAAAACAATGTGTATACGACTGTTTCTATACGTGATTTTGGCGAGGGGATGGACGAAGAAGACCAAAAACATATTTTTGAACGGTTTTACAAAGGGAAAAATGCAACCCATGACAGTGTTGGAATCGGGCTTTCTCTGGCAAAGGCGATTGTGGAGGCTGACAGAGGGCATATCAGCGTGGAGTCCGAAAAAGACGGGACGAAGTTTGTGGTGAAGTATTTTTGTTTTTGAAATCTCTTGACAGAATGGGTCTACATATTGTAGAATAATATCAGTCTACAACATGTAAATCTACAGGAGGTGTGAAGATGGAGGCTGTTTTTCTAAAAATTGTAAATATGAGTATTAATGCAGGCTGGCTTGTCCTTGCGGTACTGGCAATTCGTCTGTTGCTGAAAAGAGCCCCGAAATCGGTTATGGTCATGATGTGGGCATTGGTCGGAATCCGCTTGATTTGGCCGTCCCCACTGAAAAGTGTTTTTAGCCTCATACCAAGTACGAAACCGATAAATACAACAACCTATATGTCAAAGCCCTATATTCAATCAGGCATAAAGATAATAGATGATGGAATGAACGGCTATTTGGCAGAACATTATATGGAAGGTTTTCATTTACCGACCGGGAGCTTTCATAATCTTATGAGGGGGTTGTCTGTAATGTGGATTGTCGGTATGGTGGCGATGTTGTTATATTCCTTCATCAGCTGTCTTAGCATTCGCAAAAAGGTTCGTGAGGCGACTTTGATGAAAGAGCAGATTTGGCTGTGTGACCATATTTCCAGTCCATTTATTTTCGGGATAGTCCGCCCTCGCATTTATCTGCCTTCGGACATGTGTGATGCGGATATGGAATATGTGATTGCTCACGAGAAGGCCCATTTAAAGCGATATGACCATTTATGGAAACCTCTTGGATTTCTGTTATTGATTGTATATTGGTTTCATCCACTTTTATGGGCAGCGTATGTATTGCTTTGCAGGGATATTGAGTTTGCCTGCGATGAAAAAGTAATCAAAGAAATGGGAAGCGGAATCAAAAAGTCCTATGCAGAGGCATTGATAAATTGCAGCGTTCCCCGTAAAATGATTGCGGTATGTCCGCTTGCTTTTGGCGAGGTCGGTGTAAAAGAGCGCATAAAAAAGGTACTGAATTATAAGAAACCTGCATTTTGGACTGTGATTATCGCAGTTGTGGCTTGCGTTGCATTGGCAGTGGGCTTTTTGACAAATCCGAGTTCCCAACTGCAGAAAAAATATCCACAATATTTTAATCTGGATGCTTCCGAAGGGTTAGAGGTATATATCTGGCAAATGTCAGAAGATTCGTATTACTGCGGCTTGTTAAGTGGGAGCACTCCTGTTAAGTCAGAAATGGAATTGTGGAATCTCGAAGGAACGACCATGGACGAAATGAGAGAAATCCTTTCCACTTATAATATCGCAAGGGAGGACATTACTTTAATTCCATATATACATCCCCTTTCCAGTTATTGGGGTGAGATTGATGATGATTATCAGGAAAAACTGGAGGAAGTGTTTTGGGGGAAATAAGAGATTCGATAGTGATTATCGGGGCCTGGGGCTGTCGCAATATTGAAAAAGCATCTATCAAAAAGTTATCTGAAAATCTGTGTGTTGTGAGTTCCTTTTTGATAGATGTAATTTCGCTATTGCGACAGCCCTACATAGATTCCAAGAACCTATCATTATTTTCACGTTAGCTCTTGAAAATCTCTGAAGTTATGGTATACTTCGAATTACCACAAAATTTGAAAAGGTATTCCCTTTCGAATTACATTTGAAATCTAAAGATAATCAGTGCGAGTCTGATATGCCAAATCGGCGAGAATATCAAGTGAAAATTGAATAGAGAAAAAATGATTTTGTGTTCTGATTTTAAATTCAACTTGACAATATAGGATATATCCTATATTGTATACATAAGGAGGAGTAGAATGCCAGTTATATCAAGATTCCATGGAATCACAATCAAAATGTATCTCAGGCAAAGAGAACATAATCCGCCACATATTCATGCAATTTGTGGAGAATATATAGGAGTGTTTTCACTGGCAGATGGGGTAATGTTTGAAGGGGATTTGCCTTTGAAAGAACAGTCAATTGTGAAAAAATTTGTCGAACAAAATAAGGAAAAACTTTTACTTATGTGGAAAACACAGGAATATGAGGTGCTTCCACCAGTAGACTAAAGGAGAGAAAAGTATGGAACATAGAATCAACACAGTGAAACCTTTGAAAAATTTTGTGGTTTCTGTAATTTTTCAGAATGGAGTGAAGAAAGAATATGATGTACATCAGTTGTTTTCTGCATTTCCACAATTTAGGAAATTGGAAAACACGGAAAATTTATTTGAACAAGTCAAAGTTGATATCGGTGGATATGGGATTTCGTGGAATGATGAGTTGGATTTGAATGCAGAAGAGATTTGGCGTGATGGGGTTGATACCGGAAATAAACATGAAATAGATATTATGTGTTTAGTGGGGACAGCGCTTATAGAGGCACGACAATCCATTGATATGACACAAAGAGAATTGTCTGAAAAAGTTCATATACATCAAGCTGATATTAGTAAGATAGAAAGGGGACTGGCAAATCCGTCTATTCAGACATTGAAGCGTTTAGCAGACGGTATGGGGATGGAATTAAAGGTTGAATTTCTTCCTAAGACAAAATCATAAATAATCTCTTGACAAAAAAGGTCTACATAATGTAGAATACAATCAGTCTACAACATGTAAAGTAATTGGAGGTTACAATGAGTGAGTATCAGATGGGAGCTGTTGAATCCCGGTTTGCCGATATTATCTGGGAAAATGAGCCTATTTCTTCCACGGAGTTAGTGAAACGCAGCGAAGAAATGCTCCGGTGGAAAAAATCCACGACCTATACAGTCTTAAAAAGACTTTGTGAGAAAGGAATTTTTCAGAACAACAAGGGGATAGTGACTTCCCTTATATCCCGACAGGAGTTTTATTCCGTGCAGAGTGAGAAGTTTGTGAAGGAGACTTTTGATGGTTCACTCCCGGCTTTTCTTGCTGCGTTTACAGCCAGAAAGCATTTGACTCCGGAAGAAGTAGCATGCCTTCGTCGTATGATTTCTGAGTATGAGGAGGTGGAGGGTGTATCATGAAAAAGATAAATGAGTGCAAAAGCCACTATTCTGTAGTGATTATCGGCGCCGGCCCGGCAGGGAGCAATCTTGCAAGGCGCATAGATTCTGAAAAGTGGGATGTGTTGCTGCTTGACGGAGCAGGACAGAAAGGGGAGAAGGTTTGTGCCGGACTGCTTTCTCCGGATGCGCAGGACATTCTTGCGGAACATGATATCAGCCTGCCGCGGGAAATTTTAGTTTCGCCCCAGTTGTTTTCGGTCAGGACGATTGATTTGGAACGAAAAGAGGTGCGGCATTATCGGCGCAGTTATATGAACGTGGATCGCGGAAAATTTGACCGATTCCTTCTGGAAATGGTGCCTGACACGGTGGATGTTCTGAGTGCTGTCTGCACGAAAGTGCAGCGTGAAGGGGACGAATTTGTGCTGGAGATAAAAACAGAAGAGGGCATCGAAACCATTCACTGTGATTATATGGTCGGTGCAGACGGGGCAGACTCTGTTGTCCGAAAACATCTGTTTCCCACACAGAAAATCCAGAGGTATGTGGCAATCCAGCAGTGGTTTGTGGCAGAGCATGAGAATCCTTACTATTCCTGCATTTTTGATAATGCAACCTCACCGAGCTGCTCCTGGATTTTTTTCAAGGATGACAAAATGGTGTTTGGAGGTGCATTTGCGTCAACGCATTGCAGAGAAGCATTTGAATTGCAAAAGAAAAAATTGATTGAAAAAGAGATTGTAGCACCACACATATTAGAGCATCCGATAAAGACAGAGGCGTGTATGGTGTCCCGTCCTCATCTCTTACGGGGCATCTGCCGGGGGAGAGATCATGCTTTTCTTATTGGGGAGGCAGCAGGCTTTATCAGTCCCAGTTCATTAGAAGGAATCAGTTTTGCAATGGCAAGCGGGGAAGCATTGGCACAGGCATTTGAAAAGAATACAGAGGGCAGGAGCATTCTGCGCAGTTATAAAAAAGGAACGAGGCGGCTTTGCCTGAAAGTAAAGTGTAAATGTCTGAAGCGCCCTTTTATGTATCATCAGATTTTGCGTGATTTTGTTTTAAAAACCGGTGTAGGTGCGATAAAAATAAAATTGCGGGAGTGAAAATAAAATATAAATTACATATTTGAGGAGAAAAAGATAATGATTGTAAAAGAGTATATTAAGGAATTTGAAAAACTAGGATTTGGGATGTTTGTGCATTTCGGGCTCTATAGTATTCTTGGAAAAGGAGAATGGGCAAAAGAGTGTTTGAAGATTTCGGATGCGGAATATTATGAACCACTTCCGAAGCAGTTTGACCCCAAGCCGGATTGGGCAAAAGAATTGGTTACCATTGCAAAGCAGGCAGGCTGCAAGTATATTACGCTGACCACCAGACATCATGACGGATTTTCCCTCTATGATACCTGTGGACTGAATACCTATGATGCACCGCATGCCAAATGTGGCCGTGATTTGGTAAGGGAGTTCGTGGATGCGTGCAGGGAACAGGAAATTATACCGTTTTTTTACCACACGATGTTAGACTGGCATGAAGAAAGTTATAAGACGGACTTTCCTGCTTATCTAAAATATTTACGTGCAAGTGTGGAAATCTTATGTAAGAATTATGGAAAAATCGGTGGGTTATGGTTTGACGGCATGTGGGAGAAACCGGAAGTAGACTGGGAGGAGGATGCTCTTTACGGAACCATCCGGAAGTACCAGCCGGATGCGATGATTATTAATAATACAGGACTGCAGGCAAGAGGAGCTCTTGGACATATAGAACTGGATAGTGTGACTTTCGAGAGAGGAAAACCGCAGCCACTGAATATGGAAGAGGCACCAAAGTATGTTGCCAGCGAAATGTGTGAAGTGTTCGGACGCCATTGGGCATATGCAAAGGAAGATTTTGATTATAAAGGTCCGGCAGAGATGATAAAGGAGCTGGCAGAGTGCCGTAAATATGGCTCAAACATGCTTTTAAATGTAGGACCGATGGCAGACGGAACCCTGCGCCCGATTGATGCGGCAATCTTAGGAATCATGGGAGAATGGGTAAAACGAAATGAAGAAGCAATTCGCTGTCCGCGTCCGTCCAACATAGAAGTTTCCAGCAAGTCGGAAGATTTTCTGTTAAAAGACGGGAAAAATTATTATCTGTTTTGCTTTGATCTTCCTACATCCGGAGACGGACACGTGGCAATCTTTGAGGACAAGGATTTTGTAACTCGTTTCAAACTAAAAGAAAAGATTCTTTCGGTTACATGGATGGATGACGGAGAAAAGGTGACGTTCACGCAAGACGGAGAACAGGTATCAATCGTGACGGTACCGTTTTGCTATGGGAGCAATCTGGTTGTGCGTGTGGCAAAAATTATATGTGAATAATTGCGAGTACGGGAAAATGAGGGGTGACCCTCATTTTTTTGTGCCATTTTTTTGCTTATTTTTGAAAAAACAGCGAAATTATATGAGTAAAATAACGATTTTGTTCTATGATGAAGTGCTCGAATTTCCTATAATAAATAAACTTAAAAGTCGTGTCCTAAAAAATGAAAAGCAGAAGATGGAATAACGGAATATGGGGAGAAGAAACGATGAAAGAAATGTATATGCTATGTAATGCACATTTAGACCCGGTCTGGCTTTGGCAGAAACAGGAAGGGATGGCAGAGGCTATCTCAACATTTCGCGTGGCAGCGGATTTTTGTGAGAAGTTTGAGGGCTTCATTTTTAATCATAATGAATCGGTTTTGTATGAGTGGGTAGAGGAATACGAACCAGAGCTGTTTAAACGAATACAAAAACTGGTGAAAGAAGGCAAATGGCGTATCATGGGTGGCTGGTATCTGCAGCCGGACTGTGTGATGCCATCCGGGGAATCCTTTTTGCGTCAGATAGAAGTGGGGAATCAGTATTTCCGAGAAAAATTCGGAGTCGTTCCGGAAACAGCTGTCAATTTTGACCCTTTTGGACACACGCGTGGACTGGTGCAGATTTTAGCAAAAAAGGGATACAAGAATTATCTTTTTGTACGTCCGCTTGGAATCATACCGGAACAGAACTTTATCTGGAAAGGGTATGACGGAAGCGAGATTTTGGGGCACAACGTATATGGAACCTACAATTCACCGAGGGGAAGAGTGCTGGAGCGGGTAGAGGACATGATGAAGAACCCGAATGAGCGGGGACTTCTATGCTGGGGGATTGGAAACCACGGCGGCGGACCTTCCGAAGAAGACTGGAGAGCGCTTTTTAACTATCAGAAGGAACATCCGGAGCTGACGATGATTCCGTGTGGCTGTGAAGAATACTTTGCTGCGGTAGACAGGGAAAAACTGCGGGTGTTTGACGGGTCGCTTATGCACTGCATGATTGGATGTTATACGTCTATGGTGCGAATCAAGCAAAAGCATCGTCAACTGGAAAATGAACTTCTGATTTGTGAAAAGATGCTGACAGCCAGCGAAGTAATGTGTGACAGGGAAGAAATGAAAGAGGCTGAAAAAGCACTGCTATTTTCTGAGTTTCATGATTCTCTGCCGGGAACGATGGTGAAGCGGGCCGAAGAAGATATGCTCCGCCAAATGGATTACGGACGGGAGATACTTGCAAAATATTGTGCAAAAGCGTTTTTCAAACTCTGCGAAGGACAGCCGGCAGGAAAAAGGGGTGAGATTCCGGTACTGGTATTTAACCCAAATCCGTACCGGGTATCGCAGGAGGTGGAAGTGGAGTTCCAATTGGAAGAACAGAATTTCAATGTGCCTGAGGTGACTCTGGCGCAGGTTCGCACGCAGGACGGAAAGTATCGATTTAGAGCCGATGAGTATGAATCGTTTTGACTGTGAGCTATCCATTTTGAAAGAGCCAAGACGTCCGATTTTGCCTTGTAGAGAAACTAAAACCCATAGTCGAAATCAGATGCTCTGTGGCTATGAAGTGTTTGAAGGCTTCGAGTTTCCGCGGGCGGCGCTTCTTTTGGCGGCGAAAAGCCTGCGGGAGGACGGGCTTCTGGAACTGTGTGTGCCGGGAAAAGTCTCTCTTAATATTCCGGCTTTTACGGCGATTTACCCACGGGCAGTGTTGGAATATATGGAGTATTCCGGAGAAGATGCGTTTGGAAAAGAGATGTTCCCGGTGCTGAAAACTATTTCAGAGGGATTTCGGAAACGAATTGCGTCCAACGGATTAATCCCGAATTATCCGGGGGATGATATGTGGAATTTTTATGAATGGCGCGAGGGTCTGGTGGGCGAGAATATGTCGGACAGTGAGATCTTCGATTGTCCACTCAATGCATTTATATCGGATGCCTTTTACTGTATGTCCGAAATCTGTAAGCGGGTGGCACCGGATTGGCAGGAGGAGTATCTTTTGTTACACCGGAACCTGAATGCGGCAATGCACCGGGAATTTTTCGACGAAAGTTCGGGTGCGTATCTGACCAGAAGGCAGGATGGTGTGCCACAGCATGCCCTGACTCAGGGTTTGATGTTGTATGTGGGTGCGGTTCCATCCAAATGGGAGGAAAGGGTCTGCGAAAGTATCAGGAATGGGGCACTGATTCCTGCATCCATAAGTATGACAATTTATGTGTTTGAAGGCTTGCTGCAGCACGGGGACAATCGGGCGTATGTGCTTTCCGAAATAGACCGTATCTGGGGCGATATGGTATGGAACAGTGCAAAGACGTTCTGGGAAACTGATGCCGGAGCGGCGGATTTCTGGCGGTCAGGAAGTCTCTGCCATGGATGGTCAGCACTTCCGGTTTATATATTTAACAAATATTATCCGGAACTTTAGTTGTCAATGTATAATAGAAAAAAACCGGTGCGTGGACGGGTTGATGTGTATGTACAATCGTCTCCGCGCCGGTTTTTTCTACGGCTCCATTTCCTGCTCAAACTTTTGTAAAGAACCTTAAGGCAGTAAGGAAAGGTAGCGGTATCGTATGAATAGAATAGCGATATTCTTCTATGCATTTTCTAAATCTGTTATATAATAAACGAAAAGTATTCGAATGAGGAGTGTATAAAATGGGAAGGATAAACGATTTTGAACATATTGGAGTGATGATAGACAACTCCAGAAATGGGGTCATGAATCTTTCGACCGTGAAGAAGTTGATTACCATTTTGGAAAAGCTGGGCTTTAATACGTTGATGCTCTATACGGAGGATACTTACGAGGTGAATAATCAGCCGTATTTCGGGTATCTGCGCGGACGCTACAGTAAAGCAGAGTTAAAGGAACTTGATGCTTATGCCGCAGAGCATAGCGTGGAACTGATTCCCTGCATTCAGACGCTGGCACACCTTAATGCAATTATGCGATGGCCGCAGTATGCGGCAATTCGGGACACCAATGATATCTTATGTGTCGGCGAGGAGAAAGTCTATGAACTGATTGAAGATATGTTTGCCACATTGGCAGAGTGTTTTACCAGCCGTGTGGTAAACGTGGGCATGGATGAGGCGGAAGCGCTTGGTCTTGGAAATTATCTGAAAAAACACGGCTATCAGAAGCGTTTGGAGATTCTCGGGAACCATCTTTTGCGGGTGTCACAGATCGCGGACAGGTACGGGTTTACGCTCTGTATGTGGAGTGATATGTTTTATAAGCTGCTGACCGGTTCCTTTTACGGCGACAAGGATGCGGAGATTTCGGAAGAACAGGCGGAAGAGGTTGCAGCCATGATTCCGGAGAATGTGCGGTTGATCTATTGGGACTACTGGAAGTGGGAGCCGGAGCATTTTGACAAGCACATTCAAATCCACCAAAAATTCGCGAAAGACCTCTGGTATGCCGGGGCACTGTGGAACTGGGTCGGATTTGCGCCCCACAACGCCTTTACCATCGATGCGATGGAGACGGCGGTTGCAAGCTGCCGCAAGGGACAGGTCAGGAATATGATTTTTACCATGTGGGGGGATGACGGTGCTGAGTGTGCCAGATTTAGTCTTCTGCCGTCATTGTACATGATTGCGTGTGACATCAGGGGCATCACGGACGAGGCAGAGAGAAAGCGTGGCTTTGAGGAAATGTTCGGCATTGCATTTGACGATTTCATGTTGTTGGATTTCCCGGGCACGACCAATGACCGGCTGAATAATAATGCGGACAAGTACCTGCTTTACAATGACCCATTTCTGGGGATTCTGGATATGGCGGTCACTGAGGATGACGGGGCCCGCTTTGGTGCGTGCGTAAAGAAGCTGGAGCCTTTTACTGCCCATGCAGAGTGGGGGTATCTGTTCGAGAGTGCGAAGTGTCTTTGTGAGGCGTTGGAGATAAAGGCAAATCTGGGACAGCGTACTCGCAAGGCCTATCAGGAGGAAGACAGGGAGGCACTTTTAGAATTGCTTCCGGTGTATGAGGAAGTGATTAGGAGAATGGAGTGTTTCTACCATGCCTACGAGCGACAGTGGATGATAGAGAATAAGCCTCACGGTTTTGAGGTACAGGATATCCGGCTTGGCGGGCTGGTACAGAGAATGAAACACTGTGAAAAGCGGTTGCAGGAATTTGTAAGCGGTGAACTTTCAGAACTTCCGGAGTTGTCCGAGCATTTGCTGGATCCCTTCGGCAATGGAGAAACTTATGAGCCGCATGATTTTTGCGTGAATAGTTGGCGGGAGATTGCGAGTGTAAATATCATATAAGAACAAAGTATTTGTATCTATAACAAACAGGAGGAAAATTAATGAAGTCAGAACTGACATTGGATGAAAAATTACAGCTATTGACACTGAAAAATGACTGGCAGACGGAGGATTGCGGTGGAAAAATTCAGAGCATTTTTCTGGCGGATGGTCCCCACGGCTTAAGAAAAATCGGGGAGGATGGTCAAACCGTTAAGTGTACGGCATATCCGAATATTTCCATGCTTGCCTGCACATGGTCGAAAGAAATGGCCGGACTCATGGGCTCCAGCATTGCGGATGACTGTATCGAAAATGATGTGGATATCCTGCTGGCACCGGGCGTAAATCTGAAACGGACGCCGCTTTGTGGAAGAAATTTCGAATATTTTTCGGAGGACCCTGTCTTAACCGGCACACTGGCATACCATTATATTCGGGGTGTTCAGGGGAAAGGCGTGGGAACGGCGCTGAAACATTATGCTGCAAATAATGGGGAGAATCACCGTTATTATCAGAACAGCGAGATTGACGAGCGGACGCTGTTTGAGATGTATCTGAAACCTTTCGAGATTGCATTGGAAGCAGAACCGTGGACCGTGATGAGCAGCTACAATAAACTGAACGGTGCTTATTGCAATGAGAACAGAAGGTTGATGCGCATTTTGCGTGAGCGGTTTGGCTTTCAGGGCGTAGTGATATCGGATTGGTGTGCCGTGAAAAATCGGGCAAAGGCGCTGAAGGCAACAACGGATCTGGAATGCGGATATCATCCCGCTGCTTTCTTAGAATTGAAGGATGCGTATGAAAAAGGAGTTATCACAATGGAGGAGATTGACGCATCTGTAGAGCGGATTTTACAGTTGGTAGAGAAGGCGAAGACATCCATCCGGAAGACTTCTTTCACGAAAGAGGAACGTCATAATAATGCGGTAAGAATCGAGGAAGAGGGGATTGTGCTGCTGAAGAATGAGGACAATGTGCTTCCGCTCAAACCGGGAAGTGTAATTGATTTATTCCGTCAATAACAATTTTTCCCATGAGAACGTCTATATGCCTTGTGACGGCGATTATCAGATTGTCACGGTTAGCGCCAATGAGCTCGAGGGCGAGGGGTACGACAGGACAAATATGCGTATTAGACCGATTGATGAGCAGAAAATCATACAGTTATCCGGTATTTGTGACAATGTAATTGTGCTATTGTATTGCGGCAGTGCAGTGGACATTTCCCGGTTTGTGAATAAAGTAAAGGCAATCGTTTATGTAGGGTTTGCCGGCGAGGCGGGCGCAGAGGCTGCGGCAAATATTCTGTCCGGCAAGGTATGTCCATCCGGAAAGCTGGCAGAAACATTTCCGGTCTGCATCGAGGATATTCCGGTCAATCCGGACAATCAGCGGCCAAACTATGAGGTGTATGAAGAACGGTCTTTCTTTGGATACCGCTATTATGAACATTATGGCGTGGAGCCGCAATTTGCCTTTGGGCATGGCTTGAGTTATGCGAAGTTTGCATACAGCGATTTGCAACTTGAAAAACGTGCGGAGACAGAGTATATCGTTCGTTATAACATCACGAATCTGAGTGATCGGACGGCAAAGGAGGTTTCTCAGGTATATGTCCGTGATATCGTTGCAAGCTGTGAGCGGCCGGAGAAAGAGTTGAAGGGATTTTCCAAGGACGAGTTGTTGCCGCACGAAACGAAACAGATTGAGGTTTTGCTGGATAGGGACGTTTTTGCGTACTACAATCCTGCCATAGAGGACACTTATGTGGAAAACGGAACATTCCGTATTATGGTAGGTGCGGCTTCAGATGATATCCGGCTGACGGGGGAGGTTACAATCGCATTGGATGAGTACGAACAGCTTTCGATGCTTCACCGAGGATGGGCGAGGTGACCGATGCCTGCAAGAAAGGGAAGAGAGCACCCAATGGTCTGTGATAGACCGGAGGGTGCTCGCATTTTCTCTTTTATTTCTTATTCTTCGGGTCTTTGATGAGCAAGCCCTGTTTTTTGGCTTCGCTTGGAGTACATCCGTACCGGCGTTGAAACTGCCGCCCGAAATGGTTGTAATCTTGAAAACCTACCATGCGGGAAATCTCTGTAATGGTGTAATTGGTAGACTGAATCAGTTCTTTTGCTTTCTGCAGACGCATTTCGTTAATGTAGAGTTGAGGGGATATCCCCACATTTTTTCGGAACAGATGCCCAAAACGGTCTTCGCTCAGATACATCATGTCTGCAAGTTTTTTATTGCTAATGCGCTCAGCGGAATGTTGGTCAATGTACGACAGCACCTGATTTAGACGGGCGAGATTCCGCTTGCGTTTTTCACTGATTTTTTCTGAAAGCATGTCCGACATATAATTCCGGCTGAGGTACACCAGAAATTGGGTCAGAAGGGCTTTGCAGTTATCCTTATATGCTAATTTCTGTTCTTCACATTCTTTAAAAATCTCTTTGATATAGTTTCCAATCAGAGGGTCATTGACAATCAGCGGCTGGAAAATAATATTTTGTGAAGCAATTTCTGTAATCAGATTCTGAGGTTTAAAGGAAAGCACATTGCAAGCATAAGGAGTACTCTCACAATATCCGCTGTGAAGTTGATTACTGTTTATGATAAACATGGAATCTTTTACTAAAAGATATTCCTGCTGCTCTAGTGTGATGCGTGCGGAACCGGAGGTAACATAAAGGATTTCAATTTCTTCATGCCAATGTGGCCAGAAGTACAGCCCCTCTTCATTGCGACGTTCACAGAATATCTGGGCAGGCATATCTTCACTGTATATTTTTTTCTCATAAACTTCTCTGGTATCCATGTTGGTCTCTCCTTTTGACAACATCTGTCTACTTTTATATTATAACGTCGGACAGAGGAAAAATGCAAGAATAAACAGACAGGAATTGACAAATGAAAAAACAAGTAGTACCTGACTTTGGTATCAGACTTTGAAAAATGGCGTTAACTTTAGCGGTCCGGCATAAGCCGGACCATTTCTATGCTCGATTTTCTGGCTTTTGGCAAAAAAAGGAAGACTGCAGACCAAGTCATAATTCTTGATTGCAATTCTCTAGAGAAGCATAATTATCCATTGCTGCTTGGCTATAATGGAATCTGAGACAAAGCTATTGTCAAGACCTAGCCGCCTTTGGCGGTGGCTATTGCCAGTCTAGACTATAGCTTTGCTCTCAGATATAAAAGTAATCAAGCAGCAATGAATTATTGTGGCGAAAACGATGGAAAAGAAAAGCAGCGGAGTGTTGCCGCTACTTTCTGTTAAATCTTATATTTCAAAATGGATTTCAACTGTGTTTCTGATAGAAAATAGTTTGTTAAAGGTAGTTTGGTTACCTGAGCCAGTTCATTGATAAATGGTGTGTAAACAGTTGTATTGATGTATTTATTATCCGCCTTTAAAACCTTAAACTTTTTAATGAAACTGAATATTTCATTTGTTGAATACTGATTCTTTAGAACCTTAAACTGTAGCAATCTTTCTAGCAAAACGGCTATGTAGCAAATGAGAAAGTGACCTTTTATGGTGGATTCTTTTTGCAGGAAGACAGGTCTTGCATCCAAATCGGATTTCATGATTTTAAAGGATTCTTCAATTCTCCAGAGATTATGATATACATCGTATATATCCCTATCATCCATGGATATTTCTGAAGTGACAAGAAGGTTGTATCCGGCAAACTTCAGATCCCTTTCAATAGCTTCCTCATTCATACTTACAGACGCTTTCTCGCCTTTTTTGTCAGTAAAGCTTATATATTTCCCGGCCTCACCCATTTCACTTTTCTTTGCCCTGCTTAAAGTCATTGCTCTGGCTTTTTCAACCAGGCGGTTTATTTCATAACGCTTTTTTGCTGCCAGATCCGGATTGTATGTAAGAAGCCTTTTCTCTGTGAGCTTTACTGTTTTTTTACTTCCATCGATGGTGACGGTATAAGGGAATTCATCAACACAGGATTTGTATTTGTATAATAACTTTCCGCTGTTGTCCCGAACTTCTTTAAAACCTTCATTGAGGAGAACCCATACCTTTTCGGTTTCGGGAAGTGATTTGACGGATTTGGAAAACAGATATCCATCACCGTTTTTTCTGGAGAAGACGATGTTTTCGGCACAGTTAAGGCCTTTATCTGCGACGTGAATGGTTCTTCCTTCCACATTGTTTTGTTTCTTGAGATTATCAATCACATCTCTCAGAACCGGTTTTTCTGACTCGTTGCCCGGATACATTTTCATTCCGATAGGAATCTGATTGGCATCCAGAAGTAAACCTAATCCGACGATAGGTGTTTTTTGGTTTTCTTTACTTGGTCCCTTTAGTCTGAAAACATCTTCCCTGTCAATTTCAAAATAGAAGTTAGTGCAGTCGAAGTATGTTTTGGAGTTGTCCAACTTGTATACGTTGTTGGTCTGAACGGTAAATATTTCAATAAATTTTTCATAATTATTTCCTAAGAATGATAACCCATCAAGAAGCTGATCATAAGAGAAATCATATTTTTCGTAAAGATTGGGAATCACTTCATGAAATGTACGCAGTTTTGAACAGGGATTAACGCTTCTGGAATATACAAGAGCTGCCAACAGTTCATAAAGATCATATCCGAAGTCGGTGGTAAGTTTAAAATAATCAACATAGTGCTTGATTTTAAGCTTTTCCATTATGCTTTTTAAAGGGAAATATCCCACATAAAGGGATGGGGATACTTCTGAGATTTTCGGAACACCTGCCTCTTTTCTTTCAGCATTTAGTCTGTCCACTTCAGCCTGATAGAAGGCAATAGGATCCTCGATACCGTTCTTTTTAAGAGTTTCCACAGAACTTAAAGACTTATATACTCGGTGAGCGGTGCCTTTCTTTTGGTGAGAATAGAAGCTCTCGTCTATAGAAAGATAAGTTCTTCCTTTCATTTTTGTTTTCTTAAGATAATATGCCATAAAACTCCTTTCGAAACTAACGCCACTAACACCATTATAATAGCACAAAATAAAATATTTTGCAAGAGTTTTGAGCAATAAAAAAAGCCTTATTTTAAGGCATCTAAGAGGATTCTCTATATGAAAGGCTGGCTAAAGATTTATGGCGTTAACTACCAAAGACGGGCGGACGCCCCAATATGGCGCAGGCAGGCGGGAAAAATCCGGCAGGAATTCCGGACGCGATTGCACATGTGAAGGAAGTATTGGCCGGACAAATACAA
>ONED01000039.1 GCA_900316755.1 uncultured Eubacteriales bacterium | reverse complement strand
AGTAACAGTAAAAAATCAAGGATTTTTACAATCATAGGCATCCGACCTTTCTGTAAATAGATGTAATTGTTCAAACATTAAAATATTGGCGAAAAGCCACACAGTATTAAGAAATGTTATTTGAATGTTTGAAGTGCGTTGACTCCTCTTTGAGAAGTCAACGACGATTTAGAATTTAATTGTAGTGTGGGAGACTGAAAAAGTCAAGAAAAATTATCTTTTGATTGCAATTATAATTTCTGATAGAGTTGTTTATAAACTGAAAATGCATCGCTTACACAAGCGATGCATTTTTGTGAATCGTCTCCCGAATAATCTCCTGACAAGTGGTTCCGATATTCTTCAGTTCTTCCTTCGTCAAATCCTTCGGATAAATCGGTGCTCCATATTCCAGAATTACGTGGGTTTTCTTAATCTTCGGCACATGGGCCTCAAAAATCTCAATCGAATGATTAATCGACATCGGCACAATCGGACAGCCCGTCTTTGTAGCGATTTTAAAGGACCCGTCTTTAAAGGGGAGCATGCTCAGCTCTTCCCCGGTATTTCGTGTCCCTTCCGGGAAAATACAGATGGAAACGCCTTGTTTCATGTACTCTATCGCCTGCAGAATCGTCTTCATGCCGGCTCGCGGGTCATCCCGGTTTAAAAACAGACAGTACAGATACCGCATCCAAACCCGCAAGGATGGGATTTTTTCCATGGAATCTTTTGCTACATACCCTGTGAGCCTTTTACACTGCACATAAGTAATTAGAATATCAAAATAGCTCCGGTGATTTCCGATAAAAAGCACCGGCTCATCAGGAACGTTTTCTTTCCCCTTTACCGTAATCTGTACGCCACTGATTTTCAGAATCACACGGAATCCCCACTGCACAATCCGCAGGGAGCTGTAATCCTTTGCTTTTTTACTGATTTTCCCAATGATCCATTCTATAAAAAATAAAATATAAGAGAACAGCAAAAACAAAACCAAAAATGTTGCGGCTAAAATAAATCGAATCATAACGCAAAACCTTTCTCTCTAGCGCCCATACAGACGTGTTATTCTTTTCAGTCCTTCTGCAAGCTCATGGGATAACGATTCTTTTTCATATCGCCATGCCCAGTTCTTTGCTGCAACGCCCGGCGTATTCATGCGACCCTCTTTTCCAACTCCAAGGATATCCTGAAGCGGAATCACCGCATAAGCGGCAATGGTTCCGAGGCAGGTGCGCAAAAAATCCCAGTGAATGCTGCTGCCGTCCGTATTCATATAGCAGCGCACCTTATCCTTTGCATACTCCGGTGCGGTCTCATACCATCCCTTTGTGGTATCGTTGTCATGTGTTCCGGTGTAGCACACGCAGTTGGTCGTCTTGAATTGATGCGGAAGGAAAGAACTCTCCCCCTGTGACTCAAACCCAAACTGCAGAATCTTCATTCCAGGCAGGCCGAAACGATCCCGCAAATCCCGTACCTCCTGTGTGATGATTCCCAAATCCTCGGCAATAATCGGAAGATCTTTGCCAAGCTCTTTTTCAATGGCATGAAACAGGTCATCCTTCGGGCCTGCTTCCCATGCTCCGTTCATGGCCGTCTCCTCGCCTGCCGGAACAGACCAGTATTCATAAAGTCCGCGGAAATGGTCGATTCGCACATAGTCAGTCAGTTTTAACTGTCCCTTAATTCTGGAAATCCACCATCTGTATTTTTCTTTTTTATGAGCCTTCCAATCGTAGAGCGGATTTCCCCAGAGCTGTCCGGTCGCCGAAAAATAATCCGGCGGAACTCCTGCTACTGCCAGCGGATACCCCTTGCTGTCCAACCGGAATAACTCCTGATTTGCCCACACATCAGCACTGTCCAGTGACATAAATAGCGGTATATCACCGATAATCTTAATGTCCTTCGCATTCGCATAGGTTCTTAATTGATTCCATTGCTTAAAAAACATAAACTGTACGAAATAGTAATATCTCATATCATCGGAAAATTCTTCCTTCATCCTGGCTTTGTCTGCCTTGGTCGGCTGCCGATACGGCTCCTCCCAGGAAAGCCAGCTCTGTCCTTCATGTTTGTCCTTGCAGGACATAAAGAGCGCATAATCCTCCAGCCAGAATGCATTTTCCTCTACGAAACCCTCATATTCCGCCAGTAAGTCTTCGTCCTTTGTCTGCCGGAATCCTTCAAACGCCAGTTTTAAAATTTTCGTCTTCCACGGAATAATCGTTCCGTAATCCACAGCTTTTCCGTCGCCTGCCGGACAGTCCGCTAAATCTTCTTCCTGAATCAATTCCAGTTCTTCCATAAATGCCGGGCTGATAATCAAAGGCTGCCCTGCAAATGCGGAAAAGCTCTGGTAGGGCGAATCTCCGAAACCGGTAGGCGTCAGTGGTAGCGTCTGCCATAAATGCTGACCGGACCTCTGCAGAAAATCAATAAATTCATATGCCTCCAATCCCATATCCCCAATCCCGTATGGCGACGGAATGGAAGTCGGGTGAAGTAAAATCCCCGATACCCGGGGCAATGCTGCGCTGCTCATAATCAATATCCTCTTTTCTCTTTCTGTAACCTATCCCTTATTATAACGAAGGTTTTCAGGAAAGGCAATCTTGAAATTTACTTTTGGAGAACACAGTGGTATACTTAGATAACAGATTAAGGAGGATTAGTAAAATGGGAAATCGAAATCTTACTTTGTTAACAGACTTATATGAATTAACCATGATGCAGGGATATTTTGAACGGGGCGAAAATGAAACCGTTGTTTTTGACGTTTTTTTCCGTTCCAATCCCAACCAGGGCGGTTACTCCATCGCAGCCGGTCTGGAGCAAGTCATTGATTATATTAAAGAATTAAACTTTACCTATGATGATGTGGCATACCTTCGCAGCCTGAATATTTTCAGCGATGATTTTCTGCACTACTTAAGTGGCTTCCATTTCAGCGGCGATATTTATGCGATTCCGGAAGGAACGGTTGTGTTCCCGAAAGAACCGCTTCTGAAAGTGGTGGCTCCGATTATGGAAGCACAGCTGATTGAAGCTGCAGTTCTGAATATCTTAAACCACCAGTCTCTGATTGCCACCAAGGCAGCCCGTGTCGTATATGCTGCAGAGGGAGACGGCGTGATGGAATTCGGACTCCGCCGCGCACAGGGTCCGGATGCCGGAATTTATGGCGCAAGGGCAGCCATGATTGGCGGGTGCATCGGTACTTCCAACGTCCTTGCCGGGGAAATGTTTCACGTCCCGGTGAAAGGGACACACGCTCACAGCTGGATTATGAGTTTTCCGGACGAGTATACTGCGTTTAAAACCTATGCCAATTTATATCCGAATGCCTGCATCCTGCTTGTGGACACCTACGATACGCTAAAATCCGGTGTTCCAAATGCAATTAAGGTATTTACGGAAATGCGGGAAGCAGGAATCACGCTTACCAACTACGGAATTCGTCTGGACAGCGGTGACCTTGCATATCTTTCTAAGAAAGCGCGTAAAATGTTAGACGCAGCCGGATTTCCGGATGCCGTCATTTCGGCCTCCAATGATTTGGATGAACTGTTGATTCATGACTTAAAAGTGCAGGGGGCAAAGATTACCTCCTGGGGTGTGGGTACGAATCTGGTTACCTCCAAGGACTGCCCGGCTTTTGGCGGTGTGTATAAGCTTGCAGCCATAAAGCAGGCGGACGGAAGCTTCCAGTCCAAAATAAAAGTTTCGGAAAATACAGAAAAAATCACAAATCCCGGAAACAAGACCATTTATCGTATTTACGATAAAGAAACCGGGAAAATGCGCGCAGACCTTATCTGTTTTGCAGATGAGACCTTTGATGAAAATGAGGATTTACTGTTGTTTGACCCTGTCTCCACATGGAAAAAAACAAAGCTTCCCGGAGGCAGTTATACCCTGCGGGAAATCTTATATCCGGTATTCATTAACGGGGAATGTGTCTACGACTCACCCTCCGTCATGGAAATCGCAGACTACTGCAGACAGGAAAAAGAGACCTTGTGGGATGAGACAAAACGTCTTTTTAACCCGCACCGGGTCTATGTGGATTTATCCCGAAAATTATATGATGAAAAACAGCGGCTTTTAAATCAGGTGAGTGTCGCTGGTGAATAAAGGAGTAGAAAAATGATGAAAATAGTTGTATTAGCCGGCGGTTTAAGCACGGAACGCGACGTATCGCTTGCTTCCGGTGCCGGAATCTGCAAAACCTTAAGAGAAAGAGGACATCAGGCATTTTTGCTGGATGTATACCTTGGCTTTCCTTATGACAGCGACAAATTAGAAGAGGTATTTACCCTTCCCGGTGCGGGACTGGAAATCGCCGAGGGAATCAAAACGACCGAGCCGGATCTTGCAGCCGTCAAGGCATCCCGCAAGGACCAGTCAGACTGCTTCTTAGGACCAAATGTTATTGACATCTGCCGTCTTGCAGATATTGTATTTATGGGGCTCCACGGAGATGTGGGAGAAAATGGAAAACTGCAGGCAACCTTTGACATCCTTGGGATTAAATACACCGGACCGAACTATCTTGGCAGTGCACTTGCGATGGACAAAGGAATCAGCAAACAGATTTTTAAAATGGCAGGCGTCCCGACTCCCCTTGGCACATCCCTAAAGAAGGAAGCAAAAGACACTCCCCTAAAGGAACTGGGATTATCCCTTCCGGTGGTGATAAAACCCTGCTCCGGAGGTTCCAGCATCGGAGTTTATATTGTAAACACGGAGGGAGAATACCGGACCGCAATCGAGAATTCCTTCCGTTCTGAAGAGGAAGTGGTGATTGAACCTTATATCAAAGGTCGGGAATTTGCCTGTGGCATCATTGACGGGAAAGCACTTCCTGTCATTGAGATCATTCCGAAAACAGGCTGGTTTGACTATTCCAACAAATATCAGGCAGATGCCACCGAAGAAATCTGTCCGGCACAGATTCCGGAAGAAGTGGCCGAAAGAATGCAAAGAGCAACGGAGCTTGCATTTCGCGCATTAAAATTGGATGTCTATTCAAGGGCCGATTTCTTATGGGATGCAAATGACAATATTTATTGTCTGGAGATGAATACGCTTCCCGGCATGACTTCTGCAAGTCTCCTTCCAAAAGAGGCAAAAGCAGTCGGCATCGAATACGGGGAACTCTGCGAACTGATTATCGAAAAATCATTGGCACGATACCGTGTATGACAGGAGGGTTTCTATGGAACATATGTCTCTTACTGAAATCGCCGCAGCCTGCGGCGGGCAATACTTTGGCAATGCATCTTTGCTGTCATGCACGGTCACAGGGGTGACCATCGACAGTCGAAAAATAGAAGAAGGATATTTATTTATTCCCATAAAAGGAGCGCGGGTCGATGGACATGACTTCATTCCTCAAGTGATGGAAAAAGGGGCACTGTGTACCTTATCTGAGAAAAAGCTGGAGGACGTTTCCCATCCCTATATTCTGGTAGCCTCCTGTACACAGGCATTAAAAGACTTAGCAGAGCACTACCGCAGGTCACTTGATATTAAAGTGGTGGGAATCACCGGAAGCGTCGGGAAAACCAGCACCAAGGAAATGATTGCCTCTGTCCTCTCACAGAAATATCAGGTACTGAAAACGGAAGGCAACTTTAACAATGAAATCGGACTACCCCTTACCATTTTCCGGATTCGCAAGGAACACCATGTCGCTGTGCTGGAAATGGGGATTAACCATTTCGAAGAGATGCATCGTCTGGCAAAAATGGCGCGCCCGGATATCTGCGTCATTACCAATATCGGCTTCTGTCATTTAGAAAATCTGATAGACCGGGACGGCGTTTTGAAAGCAAAGACCGAAATGTTTGACTATGCCCGTCCGGATGCCAAAATTATTCTGAATGGGGATGATGACAAACTAATTACCATAACAGAGGTAAACGGACAGACTCCGAAATTTTTCGGGTTATCAAAAGGCCTTGACGCTTATGCCACAGATATCCACAGCCTTTCACTGAAAGGTACCGAATGTACCCTCCATCTCGGGGAGAAGTCCATGGATGCACGGATTCCGATTCCAGGAAAACACATGGTGTACAATGCACTTGCCGGAGCACTGGTTGGGCAGGAGCTTGGACTGACCCCGGAGGAAATCAAGGCGGGAATTGAAAGTCTTGTTTCGGTATCCGGACGAAACAACCTGATTTCCACAGCTTCTCTGCTGATGATTGATGACTGTTATAATGCAAACCCGGTTTCCATGAAAGCGTCTCTGGAGGTTCTGTCTACGGCAGACACCCGCACAGTTGCCATCCTGGGTGATATGTTTGAGCTTGGGGAAAAGGAAAACGAGCTGCACGCAGAATGCGGAAAATATGCAGTAGAAAAAGGGATTGACGTACTGATTTGTATCGGAACGCTTTCCAAACATACCGCAGAAGGCGGCAGGGAAGCCTGTGCAAAAAATACCCTCACTAAGGTACCCCATACGGACATCCATTACTTCCCTTCAAAGGCTGATTTTTTCACAGAAGCTAAAAGGATTTTAAAAAAGGGAGATACAGTGCTGGTAAAAGCCTCCCACGGAATGGAATTTCCGGAAATTGTAGAGTATTTGAAAAAATCAATTCTTGTGTAAGAAAGAGGCTTGCGTTCTATTTTTCTCTTTCCCTGTATACAATATAAAGAAATAACAGGCGGGGAATGCAATGAAAAAACTCTTTTCAGCAATCGTATCTCTTTCCATCCTGTTGTCTCTGTGCGCCTGCTCTTCTAAGGAGCTCGCCACGGAGAAGGTACGGGATATCGAATTTACAGTCACAGAAGAAGAAAACATCCCTGAAGAACTTACGACTATGATAGAAGAAAAACGACAGGCTCCATTTAAGATGACCTATGCAGACCAGGGGGAGCTTTATGTTGCTGTGGGTTACGGAGAACAGTCCACCAGTGGTTACAGCATCGAGGTCATAGAGTGTTATGAAACGAAAAATGCAATTTATGTACATGCGAACCTGATTGGACCTGCAAAGGGGGAAAAGATTGTGGATGCAAAAACCTATCCATACATCGTAATTAAAATGGAATTTATCGATAAGAATGTGGTGTTTCAGTAAAGGAGAAGCAAGATGGAAATCATGACGAGGGAAATTCAAACAAATCAGATGGGAAAGAAACTCACGGACCAGTTCATGCTGGACGAAGACTACAATGTGCCTGACAGCAAACGGGATGTGCAGCGGATTGTGGCAAGCAGTGGAAGGATAAGGATAGAGGAAGTAAAGCCGGTAGAGAATTATATCCGTATCAGCGGAAAGATGGAGTTTCGGGTGCTGTATGTGGGGGAAGGAATGGAGCCCGTACTCGATTGCCTGGAGGGAAATCTGCCCTTTGAAGAAATGGTCTATGCCGAAGAGCAGGAAGGAACCTATGATGTGAAGAGTACCAGAGTGGAAATGCATGCGACTATGATTCATTCCCGCAAACTGAGACTCAAGGCGATGGCAGAACTGGAACTGGAAGCCGAGAGGCAGGCGATTTCGGAAATTCCGACGGATATCGACTGCCAGACGACGCTTTATAAGAAAAGAAAACCGCTTCATTTATTAAAACTGAATACCTCCAAAAGAGATGTGTATCGCATCAAGGAGGAAATCACTCTGCCGGGAACGAAAGAAACCATGGGAATGCTTCTTTGGAGTGACATCGGAAACCGCAGGCTGGACACGAAGCTGGCGACCGATGAACTACAGATTATGGGAGAGCTTCTGGTGTTTTGTTTTTATGAATCGCCGGATGGAAAAATTGACTGGCTTGAGCAGACAGTTCCCTATCAGGGAAAGGTGGAGTGTATCGGTGCAGATGAGACGATGTACCATCAGGTGCAGGCAAATCTGGATGAAGTGGACGTAGATGCGCGTCTGGATGAAGACGGAGAAATGCGAGTGATAGGAATTGAGGGCACATTGCGGCTTAGTATCGCTGTCTACGAGGAGGAGCAGATGGAAGTTCTGGAGGATGTATATTCTCTGGAGAAACAGTGCAAATTAGAAAGACAGGAGGTCTGCTATGAGCAGCTTGTGCTTCAGAATCATTCGAAATGTAAAGTATCGGAAAAATTATCTCTCCCCGAATTGAAAAATGATATTCTGCAAATCTGCCATAGCAGCGGAACGGTACAAATGGACCGAATTCGGGTGACGGAACAAGGACTATTGGTGGAAGGAGTACTGCATGTTGGATTTTTATATGTAAAAGCAAATGATGAGATGCCTTTTGATACATGGCAGGGTGTGGTGCCGTTTTCCTATGTGATTGAGTGCAAAGATGTCTCGGAGGAAATGAATTACCACATTTCTGCTATTTTGGAGCAACTGAGTGTGGCTCTTCTCGGAGGGGACGGTGTGGAGGTGAAAGCCGTGCTTGCCTTTCACTGTTTTTTTCGAAGGGAAGTAAAGACGGAAATGATAACGGATGTAAAATTTGAACCAATGGACATGAACGAGCTTGCGAACCGTCCCGGAGTCATCGGTTACATTGTGAAGGAAGGAGATGACCTTTGGTCTCTGGCGAAGCACTACTGCACTACCATGGAAAGCATCCGTGAAGTAAATGAAATGGAAGATGAAAAATTAAAAGTAGGAGATCGAATCTTGATTTTCAAGGAAAATATGGCTATACTATAAGTATCATGTATACAAGATACATAAAAATACAAAAGATGGTAGGAGGAAACAGGATGAGTGACAGCTTGGAATTAAAAGCCCTTGCCAAAATCAATCTGGGGTTGGACGTACTGGGTAGACGGGAAAATGGATATCATGATGTCCGCATGGTGATGCAGACGATTTATCTGTATGACAACATTACCCTGGAAAAGACAAAACAGGAAGGGATTCAGTTAAAGACGAATTTGTTTTACCTTCCGACAGATGAAAAAAATATTGCATATCAGGCTGCAAAGCTTTTGATGGATGAATTTCAGATAAAAGGTGGTATCAAGATTGTGCTGGATAAGCACATTCCCGTGGCAGCTGGCATGGCCGGTGGCAGCTCCAATGCAGCCGCAGTGCTGGTGGGCATGAACAGGATGTTTGGCCTGGGGCTTAGTGAGCGGGAACTGATGGAGCGGGGAGTGCGTCTTGGTGCAGATGTTCCTTATTGTATTATGCGGGGAACGGTGCTCGCGGAGGGAATCGGGGAAATCCTGACTCCGCTTGCACCGCTTCCGAAGTGCTATGTGGTGATTGCAAAGCCGCCGGTCAGTGTCTCCACAAAACTGGTCTATGAGAAACTGGATGCGCATGAGATAGAGGAGCACCCGGATATTGACGGACTGATTCACGGACTGGAAAATGGAAACCTAAAGCAGGTGGCAGATTCTATGGGGAATGTGCTGGAGCGGGTAACGAAAGTCTCCTATCCGATTATCGGTGACATTGAAACGGCACTGAAGGAAGCCGGTGCACTGAATGCACTGATGAGCGGAAGCGGACCGACGGTATTTGGCATTTTTGATGACAAAAAGCTTGCCGGACACGCACAGCAGAGAATCAGAAAACTCGGACTTGCAAAGCAGGTATACGTGGTGAATGTACACAACAACAGGAGGAACCGGAATGGAAACGAATTTTGAGGTCAATATGAATGATTTTTTGCCACTTCGGGACGTGGTGTTTAACACCCTCCGGCAGGCTATCCTGCGTGGACAGCTGCAGCCGGGCGAGCGTCTCTTGGAAATTCATCTGGCAAACAAGCTGGGGGTGAGCCGCACGCCAATCCGGGAAGCTATCCGGAAATTGGAGTTGGAGGGGCTGGTGCTGATGATTCCAAGAAAAGGAGCGGTTGTGGCGGAAATTACAGAAAAGAGTCTGCGGGATGTTCTGGAGGTCCGGAGGGCGTTGGAAGAATTGGCAGTCAGGCTTGCCTGCGAAAAAATCCGAGACGAAGAAATCGAGGAATTAAAAGCAGCGGCAGACGAATTTGAGACGGCATTGGATAGCGGGGATGTAACGGCATTTGCGGAGGCAGATGTGAGATTCCATGATATTATTTATCGCACGACGGACAACCAGAGGCTGATTCAACTGCTGAATAATCTGCGGGAGCAGATGTATCGCTATCGGGTAGAGTATCTGAAGCGGGAGGATGCTCATGAAACACTTTTGGCAGAACATCAGCACATTATCGAGACGCTTGCAAAACGGGATGAAAGAAGCGCGGTAGAGGCGGTATGCACCCACATTGATAATCAGGTGAAAGCGGTTTCTGACACGATTGCACAGAAAAACAGGGAATGATGTTGTATAAACCCAAGGAAAGATGTTTATACTCCAATCAATAGAGATTGGAGGTACATAACATGAGACATTACGTTCGAAAAAAACAACTGATATGCGGAGCGCTGGCATTCTTGATTGCTGTGTGTGCAATGGGAGCTTTTGCAGATGCAAAGGTTTTGGGAATACAGAAAAAAATGGCGCAGGAGGTTTTCCGCTTTCATGTGCTGGCAAACAGTGACAGCGAGGAAGATCAGACACTTAAGATGAAGGTAAAAGAGGAAGTTTTAGCCTATATGAAACAGGATTTGCCGGAATCGGAAAGTGTAGAGAGGACGAAAGAATGGGCAGTCACTCATTTGGATGAAATAGAAGAAGTGGCAATCCGGACACTTAGGCAGGAGGGCTGTCAGGACTTGGTTCATGCAGAAGTGACGAATTGCTATTTCCCGGACAAGACCTATGGGGATATCACATTTCCGAACGGATATTATGATGCACTCCGGATTGAAATCGGAGAGGCGAAGGGGCACAACTGGTGGTGCGTGCTGTACCCGAATCTGTGTTTTGTTGACGCAGTGCACGCGGTCGTGCCGGACGAAGGAAAAGAAGAATTAAAAGAAGTACTGGATGAAGAAGAATATGAAATGGTGACGGCAACGTCTAAATTTAAAATAAAATGGTTCTTTTTCCGGTAAAAGTATGGAGGGAAAAGATGTACAAAACAGAAACGCGTGTGCGTTACAGTGAATGCGGAGAGAATGGAAAGCTAAAGCTTCCTGCTTTGATTAATTATTTTCAGGATACCAGCAGTGAACAGTCAGAAGAACTGGGGATCGGTGTGGACTATCTGAGAGAGAAAAGGCGTGCATGGATTCTGACTTCCTGGCAGATTGAGGTGAACCGATATCCAAAGGTGTGTGAGACGATAGAAGTGTCTACCTGGGCAACCGGATTTAAAGGGGTATTCGGCCCGAGAAATTTCTGCATGAAAACATTGGACGGGGAAGTACTTGCCCGCGCAAATTCGCTCTGGGTCTATATGGATATGGACAACCATTGTCCCACAAGACCGGATGCAGAAGAGGTGGAAAAATATGGTGCGGAGCCGCCCCTTGAGATGGAGTATGTCTCCCGCAAAATAAAGCTGCCGGAGGAAGCGGTTGTAGTTGACACAATGCCTGTGCGCAAGTATCATATTGATACGAACAGCCATGTGAATAATGGGCAGTATGTGCAGATGGCGATGGAGGTGTTGCCGGATGATTTCGAGGCAAAAAGGATTCGCGTGGAGTATAAGAAATCGGCTGTGTACGGGGATAAGATTGTGATAAAAAAAGCGGTAGAGAAAGAGCGCACTGTGGTGGAATTGTGTGATGAATACGAAGTCCCGTATGCAGTGGTAGAATTAATAGGAGAGTAGCGGCATGCAATTGGGAAAAAGACAGGTTTTGACAGTGGTAAAAAAAGTAGATTTCGGGGTGTATCTGGGAAGTGAAAAAGAGAAAGTACTGCTTCCGAAAAGGCAGGTGCCGGAAGGGATAGAGGCAGGAGACCCGATAGAAGTATTTTTATATAAGGATTCGGATGACAGACTGATTGCGACGACAAATGAGCCCAAGATTGAACTGGGAGAGCTGGCAGTGCTTTCCGTGGTGGACACCGGAAAATTCGGCGCGTTTCTGGACTGGGGCTTGGAAAAGGATTTGTTCCTGCCATTTAAGCAGCAGACGGCACAGATGAAAAAAGGAGACCAGTGCCTTGTTTCTCTTTACATAGACAAAAGTGAACGGCTCTGCGCCACTATGCGGGTGTATGAGCTTCTGCGAAGCGACTCTCCGTACAGAAAGGACGATGAGGTAGAAGGGATTATTTACGATATCAGTGAGAATTTCGGCGCATTTGTGGCAGTGGACAACCAGTTCTCTGCGTTGATTCCGAAAAAGGATGTGTTCGGGTCATTCAAGGTAGGACAGAGCGTGCGTGCCCGTGTGGCGGCAGTAAAACCGGACGGGAAGCTGGATCTTAGCATAAAGGATAAGATTCCTATGCAGATGGATAAGGATGCGCAGATAATTCTGGAAAAAATGGAAAGGAACGGGGGAAAACTTCCCTTTACCGACAAAGCAGACCCGGAAATCATCAAAAAAGAATTCCAGATGAGTAAAAATGCGTTTAAGCGGGCAATCGGGAGACTTCTCAAGGAAAAGAAGATAGAAATTACGGAAAAAACCATTGCAATTCGTCGAAAATAAGGTATAATATCGATAGAATTATTTGGTAGCAGAGCTCTTGATTGGAAAGGAGAAAAAAGGATGAAAGTAACTAATATTACAAATATTGAAAAGTTTTTTGAAGTGGTTGACAGTTGCAAAGGAAAAGTAGAACTGGTGACTGGGGAGGGCGACCGGTTAAATCTGAAGTCAAAACTTTCCCAGTATGTATCATTGGCAAACATTTTCTCGAATGGTGAAATTCCGGAGCTGGAAATCATCGCTTACGAACCAGAAGATACTGAAAAATTAATTGGATTTATGATTAACGGCGAATAGCTAAAAGAGAAGGGTGCCCGAATCGGAGCATCCTTTTTTTACATGGATAGAAACGTGTCCGGCGAAGCCGGGTTACACCAGATGGAAAAGGTGGAAGAGTATGAGTTTTGCACATTTACACGTCCATACAGAATACAGTCTGCTGGACGGTTCGAATAAGATTCAAGAATATGTTTCCCGGGTAAAGGAGCTGGGGATGAATAGCGCGGCAATCACGGATCATGGTGTCATGTATGGTGTGATTGAGTTTTATCGTGCGGCAAAAGCGGCGGGTATCAAGCCGATTTTAGGGTGTGAAGTGTACGTCGCACCGGGCTCCCGTTTTGAAAAAGTGCCGGGAACGACGGAAGACCGTTACTATCATCTGGTGCTGCTTGCGGAGAATCAGATCGGGTACCAGAATCTGATGAAAATCGTATCCAAAGCATTTGTAGAAGGCTATTATTACAAACCCCGCGTGGATTTGGAATTGCTCAGAGAGTATGATGAGGGGATTATTGCACTCAGTGCATGTCTTGCCGGGGAGGTACAGAAAAATCTTCAGCGAGGGATGTATCAGGAGGCATTTGCGGCGGCAAAACGGTACGAGGATATTTTTGGGAAGGGCAATTTCTTTCTGGAACTGCAGGATCATGGTCTTGCGGAGCAGGCAATGGTGAATCAGGAGCTTTTGCGGCTTTCAAGGGAGAGCGGCATTGAGCTGGTGGCAACGAATGACGTGCACTACACTTATGCGGAGGATGAAAAAGCACATGACATCCTGCTCTGTATCCAGACGGGGAAGAAGCTGGACGACGAAGACCGTATGCGCTACGAAGGCGGACAATATTATGTGAAGTCCGAAGAAGAGATGCGGGCTTTATTTCCCTACGCGTCGGAGGCGATTGAAAATACACAGAAGATTGCCGAGCGCTGTCATGTGGAGATTGAGTTTGGGGTCACGAAGCTTCCAAAGTATGATGTGCCGGAAGGATATACATCCTGGGAGTATTTAAATCAATTGTGTTTTGAAGGGCTAAAGAAGCATTATGGAACATCAGAGGAGGAGCCGAAGCAGGAATTAAAAGATCGGCTGAACTACGAATTAGGGGTCATTCAAACAATGGGGTATGTGGACTACTTCCTCATCGTGTGGGACTTTATCAAATATGCCAAGGATCATGATATTATGGTAGGTCCGGGACGTGGCTCTGCGGCAGGCAGCATTGTGGCTTACTGCCTTGGAATTACCAGTATCGATCCGATTAAATATCAGTTACTGTTTGAACGATTCCTGAATCCGGAGCGTGTCTCCATGCCCGATATTGATATTGATTTCTGTTTCGAACGGAGACAGGAGGTTATCGACTATGTGGTGCGCAAATATGGAGCGGATCGTGTGGCGCAGATTGTAACCTTTGGTACGCTGCAGGCGAAGGGGGTCATCCGTGACGTAGGGCGTGTGATGGATCTGCCGTATGCGTTTGTGGACGGCATTGCGAAAATGGTTCCGCAGGAATTAAATATGACGCTGGATAAGGCATTGCAAATGAATCCGGAGCTTAAGACCCTGTACGAGACGGATGAAAAAGTGAAGACGCTGATTGATATGTCAAAGAGATTAGAAGGACTGCCGCGCCACTCTTCCATGCATGCGGCGGGTGTTGTCATCTGTCAGAAATCCGTGGATGAATATGTTCCCTTATCCCTTGGCTCCGATGGCTCTGTGACGACCCAGTTTACCATGACAACGCTGGAGGAACTCGGGCTTTTAAAGATGGATTTTCTGGGTCTTCGTACCCTGACCGTGATTCAGAATGCAGTGCAGCTCGTAGAAAAGAATACCGGAAAGACGATAGACATGGAGCGATTGGATTATAGCGATAAGGCAGTGCTGGATTCGATTGGAACCGGAAAGACGGACGGGGTATTCCAGCTTGAGAGCGGCGGTATGAAGAACTTCATGAAAGAACTAAAGCCTCAGAGTCTGGAAGATGTTATCGCCGGGATTTCGCTGTATCGTCCGGGACCGATGGAATTTATCCCCCAGTATATCAAGGGGAAAAACAATCCGTCGTCCATTACGTACGAGTGTCCGCAGCTTCGCCCAATCCTTGCTCCTACATACGGCTGTATCGTGTATCAGGAACAGGTTATGCAGATTGTGCGTGATTTGGCAGGGTATACCCTTGGGCGCAGTGACCTTGTGCGGCGCGCCATGTCCAAGAAAAAAGGGGATGTCATGCAGCGGGAGCGGCAGAATTTTGTCTATGGCAATCCGGAAGAAGGAGTGCCCGGCTGTATTGCCAACGGGATTGATGAAAAGATTGCAAATCAGATTTATGATGAAATGATTGATTTCGCAAAGTATGCGTTTAATAAGTCCCATGCTGCAGCATATGCGGTGGTGGCTTATCAGACTGCCTACCTGAAGTTTTATCATCCTGTGGAATTTATGGCGGCGCTGATGACCTCTGTGATTGATAATCCGGGAAAAGTGGCAGAATATATTGACACCTGCCGCCAGATGGGCATCGGGATTCTACCGCCGGATATCAATGTGGGAGAAGGAAGATTCTCTGTGGACGGAGGAAATATCCGCTACGGTCTTGCTGCAATCAAGAGTATCGGAAGACCTGTCATTGATGCCATTGTTACAGAGCGGGAGCAGAATGGCCCGTTTAAACATTTAAAGGATTTTATCGAGCGTTTGTCCGGCAAAGAAGTGAATAAGCGGACGATTGAAAGCTTTATCAAAGCAGGTGCGTTAGATAGTCTCGGCGGGACGAGAAAACAGTTTATGATGATATATGTCCGGATTCTTGACCAGGTAAATCAGGAGAAAAAATATTCCATGACAGGGCAGCTTTCCCTGTTTGATGTGGTGGGAGACGAGCAGAAAAAGGAATTTGAGATTCCCCTTCCGAATGTGGGAGAGTACGAGAAAGAAACCCTGCTGGCATTTGAAAAAGAAGTGCTCGGCATTTACATCAGCGGACATCCGATGCAGGAATATGAGACAAAATGGCGTAAGAGTATTACTGCTACGACGGCGGATTTTCAACTGGATGAGGACACCGGACGCACGAAAGTGCGGGATGGCGTAAAGGAGATTATCGGCGGTATGATTACCGGAAAAACGATTAAACATACCAAGAATGGCAAGACGATGGCGTTTCTTACCATCGAGGATTTGCTGGGAACGGTGGAAGTGGTTGTTTTCCCGCGGGACTATGAGAAAAACCGGGAGTATCTCAATGAAGATTCGAAGGTATTTGTGCGGGGACGAGTGTCTGAAGAAGAGGATCGTGCAAGCAAGTTAATCTGCGAATCTCTGATTCCCTTTGAACAGGTTCCGTGTGATTTGTGGATTCAATTCCCGGATAAAGAGGCATTTCTCGCCGAGGAAGCAAAGCTTTATGAAATGCTGAAAGCTTCGGAAGGAAATGACGGGATCGTCATTTATTGCGCGGCAGAAAAGGCGATGCGGCGCCTTCCGCCAAACCGGAAGATCCACGTAGATTCGGTTCTTTTAGCAAAGCTGAATCAATATTTTGGACAATCCAGAATAAAAGTCGTGGAAAAAGGCATTGAAAACGGCGGGGCGATGTTATAAAATTGGAATGAAAAAGAAATTAGGCATGGTATATCAGATATGGAGGAACGATTATGTGTAAGGAAGAAAAAGAAATAAAGCAGCCAATTCAGACGATTGGAGTGTTGACAAGCGGTGGAGATGCACCGGGTATGAACGCGGCAATTCGTGCAGTCGTAAGGACCGCTCTTTCGAAAGGACTGAATGTGTGGGGCATTCGCCGTGGCTATCATGGACTTTTACGGGAGGAGCTGTTCCCGATGAACTGGAGAGATGTATCTGATATCATCCAGCGTGGAGGAACGATTCTGCAGACCGCCAGAAGCAAGCAGATGCGCACGGAAGAAGGTCAGTTAAAGGCAGCAGGCGTTCTGAAAAAATACGGAATTCAGGGACTGGTTGTCATCGGCGGAGATGGTTCTTTTGCAGGTGCCCAGAAGCTTTCCCAGTATGGAATCAATGTAATCGGCGTTCCGGGAACCATTGATTTGGATATCGCCTGTACAGAATATACGATTGGGTTTGATACTGCGGCAAATACAGCCATGGAAGCCATTGACAAGATACGTGATACCTCCACTTCTCATGACAGATGCAGCGTCGTAGAGGTAATGGGAAGAGATGCCGGATATCTGGCTTTGTGGTGCGGGATTGCCAACGGAGCAGAGCGTGTGCTTCTTCCGGAACAGCATGGATACGATGAACAGGCAATTATTGACGATATTATTGAAAACAGAGCACGCGGGAAAAAGCATTACATCATTATCAATGCAGAAGGAGTCGGCGATTCCATCAATATGGCAAAACGAATCGAAGAGGCGACCGGTGTGGAGACCCGCGCATCTATTTTGGGACATATGCAGCGCGGCGGAAGCCCAACCGTGAAAGACAGGGTCTATGCTTCTGTTATGGGTTCAAAAGCAGTGGATCTACTTGTAGAAGGAAAGACGAATCGTGTGGTTGGCTATAAGCATGGGGAATACCTTGATTTTGACATCAATGAGGCATTGAAGATGCACAAAGAGATTCCTGAATATGAGGTGGACCTCGCAAGAAAGTTATAGACGGCACATAGAAGGAGAGACGTTTTGAATAGAGAAGAAAGAAAATCCGCTCCAATCGGTGTGTTCGATTCCGGAGTCGGCGGTCTTACTGTGGCAAGGGAGATTATGCGCCATCTTCCGAATGAAAATATCGTCTATTTCGGGGATACCGCCAGAGTGCCGTACGGGAGTAAGTCAAAAGATAACATTATTCGATTTTCAAGACAGATTATTCGATTTTTGGAGACGAAAGAAGTAAAGGCAATCGTAATCGCCTGCAATACGGCAAGTGCGCTTGCTCTTGAAGTTGTGCGGGAAGAAGTGGAGATTCCGATTATCGGTGTCGTAGAACCGGGTGCACGTGCGGCACTGGAGGCGACGAAGACGAAGAAAATCGGCGTCATCGGCACGGAGGCGACAATTCGGAGTGCCATGTACGAAAAAATTATTCAAGGGATTGATCCGGAAGTGACTGTAATGGGGAAGGCATGCCCCCTATTTGTTCCGCTTGTGGAGGAGGGGTTTGCAAAACATACGGTGACGGAGGAGATTATTGACTTCTATCTGGCATCGTTTCTGAAGACAGATATTGATGCTTTGATTTTGGGATGTACCCATTATCCACTGCTCCGTTCCAGAATCCGGGCGTATGTGGGAGAACGGATTGCGCTTGTAAATCCTGCCTATGAGACTGCTATGGATTTGAGAAACCTTTTACAGGTGCATGATATGGAAAATACGGATACGAATCAGGAGCATGGAATGTATTCCTTTTATGTGAGCGACGCCGCGGACAAGTTTAAACAGTTCGCGAATTCGATTCTCCCATTTGATATTGAGACAACAAAGCAGATTAATATTGAGGAGTATTGATTGCAAGATGACGAAAGATGTATTAGTGAGCATTTCCGGGCTGCATATGGCGGCAGAAGGAATGGAAGGGAATGAAGATGAACCGATTGAAGTCCTTAGTGCAGGTACTTACTATTTTAAAAATGGGAAACACTATGTCCTGTTTGAAGAGGTGGCAGAAGGCATTTCGGGCGTTACAAAGACGCAGATAAGGTGGCAGGACACGGAGTTTTTGGAGGTCTCAAAAAAGGGACTTTCCAATGTGCATATGATTTTTGAAAAAAATAAGAAGAACAGATGTTATTATGAAACTCCGTTCGGACAGCTTAATCTGGGAGTTTTTATGACCGGTATGAAGGTGGACGAGCAGGAGGAGCACATTCACATTCGGGCAGATTATTCGCTGGATGTGAATTATGAACCACTGGCGGACTGTACCATCCGCATTCAGGTGCAGCCGAGAGAAGCGGAAGGGTTTTCCATTAGTGACAAAATGCAGTTTTAAATTCAAAAAAGGGGCTGTTGCGATGGCGAAATTGGTCTCCCTGAGCCTGAGGCAGTCGGCACACACGCCGCTGCCAAGGGCTTTTTCTTTTTTCTGCAATCTTCTTGTATTTTCTTGCACTCTGTTTTTTGAAAAAGCATCTATCAAAAAGTTGTATGAGCAACCTCAGATTTTCAGATAAACCGTATGCTCAAATGGCAAGGCTCAGGATTGTAGAAAGTCTAGACGGATGCATTTTAGAAATTTTATTATACAAGCACTCAAAATAACTCGCAAAGCTCAAACATTTTTTCGTGCTTGTATATTTTCTAAAATGCATCCGAAAGACTTTCTATACAATCCTTCGATGCATTCTCGCATACGATTTATCTGAAAATCTGTGTGTTGTGAGTTCCTTTTTGATAGATGTAATTACTTCTCAA
>ONED01000023.1 GCA_900316755.1 uncultured Eubacteriales bacterium | reverse complement strand
AATAATTCAGATAATCTGGCTGCTACCGGAGCTAAAGACAATTCCGGTTTCGGTTCTCCCTTTGGTTTGCCCATGTGTGAGCAAAGGATGATCTTTCCACCATCTGCAATTAATTTCTTAATGGTTGGAAGAGCTGCTACAAGACGATTCTCGTCTGTAATTTTTCCATCAACCATTGGCACGTTAAAGTCACATCTCACCAGGACTCTCAGACCTTTTACATTGATATCATCTACTGATTTTTTGTTAAGCATTTCACTGCCTCCTTAAATATATTTCACGAAGCAACATCTGTTGCTTCAAAAAAGAGCCCGGTCCTAATAGACCGGACCCTTTCTGGATCATAATAATGTTCTTCTCACATTCGCTCGAAGAACGGCTCATTTTCTAACCTCGCTTTGCTTCGCTAAGAAAATTATGCCAATTCAGCAAAGTATTTGATTGTTCTTACCATCTGGCTTGTGTAAGAATTTTCATTGTCATACCAAGATACTACCTGAACTTCAGTTGTTCCGTTGTCTAATGGAAGAACCATTGTCTGTGTAGCATCAAATAAAGAACCAAATCTCATTCCAACGATATCGCTTGATACGATTTCATCTTCGTTGTATCCGAATGATTCGTTAGAAGCTGCTTTCATAGCTGCATTGATTTCTTCTTTTGTTACATTGCCTTCTACAACTGCTGTTAAGATTGTAGTAGAACCGGTTGGAGTCGGAACACGCTGAGCAGATCCGATTAATTTTCCGTTCAAATCCGGAATAACAAGACCGATTGCTTTTGCAGCACCTGTGCTGTTTGGTACGATATTCACTGCTGCTGCACGAGATCTTCTTAAGTCACCTTTTCTCTGTGGTCCGTCAAGAGTCATCTGATCTCCTGTATAAGCGTGGATTGTACACATAATACCTGATTTAATCGGAGCTAATTTGTTTAATGCATCAGCCATTGGAGCCAAGCAGTTTGTTGTACAAGAAGCTGCTGAAATAACAGTATCTTCCGGTTTTAATGTTTCATGGTTTACATTGTAAACGATTGTCGGAAGGTCATTTCCTGCCGGAGCAGAGATAACAACTTTTCTTGCACCTGCTTTGATGTGTGCTTCTGCTTTTGCCTTTGATGTATAGAATCCTGTACACTCTAATACTACATCAACACCAATTTCACCCCATGGGAGTTCTTCAGCGTTAGCTTTTGCATAGATTTTAATTTCTTTTCCATCTACTGTGATAGAATCTTCGCCAGCTGTTACCTTATCAGCCAATGCATATTTTCCCTGAGATGAATCGTATTTTAATAAGTGAGCTAACATTTTCGGAGATGTCAAGTCGTTGATTGCAACTACTTCATATCCCTCTGCGCCGAACATTTGTCTGAATGCGAGACGTCCAATACGTCCAAAACCATTGATTGCTACTTTTACTGCCATGATTTTAATTCCTCCTAAAGTTTAATTATTTGATAATTATCTGCTTCACAGCATTTATAATGAAATCCCTTAACATTGTTAAAGAATTGTCATCCATAAAGATTGTACTAAAGTTAATACAAAAATTCAAGTATTTTTTTCATTTTATGGAAGTTGCTGAAAAACAGGCTTCCTTTGATGAAATTCTGTGTAGTTTTTGAATCCACATGCCTTCAAAACATCCGAAACACGGTAAAAATCATACGCCAGATGCTCCGGCTTATGTGCATCAGAACCGATTGTAATGATCTCTCCCCCCAGTTCCCGGTATCGTTTTAAAATGTCTGGATGAGGATGTGCAAATGGAAGCCCATACTTCCAACCTGCCGTATTGAGTTCCATTCCTTTGCCGTTCGCAATCAGAAACTTCAGAATCTCATCCAGGATATCTCCGTAATCGCTGCAATGATAAGTAAATTCCTTCTGACTTCCATAGCGGACCACATAATCAATATGTCCGAGTACATCAAAATCCTGAACCCTTCGAAGGTTTTCCATCGTAATTTCAAACGCTCTCCGATACCCTTCCTCGTCCGTCCTGCCGCGAAAATATTCCCCATCGTAAGGATCCATCCCATCCATCAGGTGCACGGAACCGATAATGAAGTCAAACGGATAAGAAGCAGCCATTTCATGGCAAACCGCACCCAGATGCGGCTGCAGTCCAAATTCCACACCGAGCAGAATCTCTATCTGATCCTCATACTGCTTTTGAAGTTTCTGTATCGTCGGCACATATTGGGAAAAGTCCAGCTGAAACATCTCACCGCTTTTGTACTGCGGATGATCTAAATCCTGATGGTCCGTAATACAAATCGTATGGAGTCCTCGGCGAATGGCCTCCTCTATCATCTCTTCCGGTGCCGCCTCCGAATCCGACGAAAAATTGGTATGCATGTGAAAATCTGCGTTCATATCTTTTTCCTCGCTTTATTTATCACTGATGATTGTACCGCCGCCAAGCACATAATCCCCGTCGTAGAATACGATTGCCTGTCCCGGCGTAATCGCCCTCTGAGGCTCTTCAAAGGTACATAGGACTTCATCTTCCCCTGTCTTTCGAATCCTGCACCATGCTCCTTTATGGTTATAGCGAATCTTTGCCCACACTCGGAGTTCTCCTTCCAAATCTGCAATCGACATGAAATTCAATCGGTTCGCTCTGACCGTGTTCGACAGAGAGTCTTCCATTGTACCAATGACGACTTCGTTCGACTCAGGACGAATTTCAATCACAAATGCCGGATATCCAAGGGCAAGTCCGAGACCTTTTCTTTGTCCCACCGTATAATGGGTAATCCCCTTATGCGGACCAAGTATTTTCCCATCTAAGGTAACAAAATTTCCTACCGGAAGTGCATCTCCCACTGTCTCTTCAATAAAACCGGCATAATCTCCGTCCGGAACAAAACAGATATCCTGACTGTCCGGCTTATTTGCTACGCGAAGTCCCTCTTTTTCTGCAATTCTCCGTATCTCCTCTTTGCTGTATTCCCCCACCGGCATGAGTGTGTGGGAAAGCTGCTCCTGCGTCAGATTGTAGAGAGCGTACGTCTGATCCTTCGCCTTAGCGGCAGCACATTTTAAACTGTATCTGCCGTTTGACAGCAATTCAATCCTTGCATAGTGTCCCGTCGCAATATAATCTGCTCCGATCTCTCTGCTTCGTTTTAGAAGGGACTCCCATTTCACATAGCGATTGCAGGCGATACAGGGGTTCGGAGTTCTCCCGTGCAAATACTCGTCAATAAAATAATCGACTACATTTTCCCGGAACTCTTTTCTGAAATTCATGACGTAATATGGAATGTCCAAATCAAATGCCACTCTTCTGGCGTCCTCGATTGCACTGAGTCCGCAGCATCTGTTTTCTTCTTCCTTCCAGATTTCCATCGTGACGCCAATCACCCGGTAGCCCTGTTCTTTTAAAAGAAACGCAGCTACCGAGGAATCAACACCTCCCGACATTCCCACCACTACTGTTTTCTTTTCCATGAGTCTCTCCCTGCTCTAATATTCTTCGGTTTCCTCTTCTTCTCCTTCATGGATATCGGATTTCGGTTTCTCTAAGCCTTCAATTTTAATATTATGCTTTTCGGCATAATCCCAGAGTGCAGCATGAATTGCCTCTTCTGCTAAAAGGGAACAGTGCACTTTTACCGGAGGAAGTCCGTCGAGTGCCTCCATGACTGCTTTATTTGTAACCTGCAATGCTTCATAAATGGTCTTTCCTTTGACCATCTCTGTCGCCATGCTGCTCGTCGCAACTGCGGCTCCGCACCCAAAGGTTTTAAATTTCACATCGCGGATTACCTGATTTTCATCAATATCCAGATAAATGCGCATGATATCTCCGCATTTTGCATTTCCTACCGTTCCTACTCCACTGGCATTTTCAATCTCCCCCACATTTCTCGGATGTTGAAAATGATCCATTACTTTTTCTGTATACATAATCTACATTCTCCCTTCTATTACTTTTTCTGCTTTGCAAGGAAATCCTCATAAAGCGGTGACATACTTCTTAAATGTGTCACAATTTCTTTGAGTGCCTCTACTACATAATCAATTTCTTCTCTGGTCGTCTCCTCGCTCAGAGTCAGCCGCAGAGATCCATGCGCGATTTCGTGCGGCAATCCGATGGCAAGAAGTACATGGGACGGATCAAGGGAGCCTGATGTACAGGCCGAACCGCTGGAACCACAGATTCCTTTCATGTCGAGCATGATTAATAGTGATTCTCCCTCAATAAAGCGGAAACTGAAATTCGCATTATTCGGAAGACGTTTCTTAGGGTGTCCGTTTAGTCTCACATACGGAATCTCCTGAAGCACACGTGAAATCAGATAGTCACGAAGCTCTGTTTCCTTTAAAGTGCGCTCCTTCATCGTCCGCATTGCCCGCGATACAGCCGTCCCGATTCCGATAATGCCGGGCACATTTTCTGTCCCTGCACGGCGCTTGCGCTCCTGCGCGCCGCCATGTACAAACGATTTCAATTTTAGTCCTTTGCGAATATAAAGGAATCCGATTCCTTTCGGTCCGTTCAGCTTGTGACCACTGGCACTTAACATATCAATATGGTATTCATTCACATCAATCGGCACCTGTCCAAATGCCTGAACCGCATCTGTGTGGAATAGAATGCCGTTCTCTTTCGCGATTTCTCCAATTTCTTTGATAGGCTGTATGGTACCGATTTCGTTATTTGCAAACATCACGGAAATCAGAATCGTCGTCGGTCTGATTGCCGCCTTTAAATCATCCAGCTTAACAACACCATTTTCATCTACATCCAGGTAGGTAACTTCATATCCCCGTTTCTCCAGGTACTGTGCTGTATGGAGAATCGCATGGTGTTCAATCTTAGTGGTAATAATGTGGTTCCCCTTGTCCTTATACGCCTCTGCAGTTGCTTTCAGCGCCCAGTTATCAGACTCAGAACCACCGGCTGTAAAATAAATCTCTTCGGATTTTGCACCCAGTGCCTCTGCAATCACTTCCCGCTGCCTTGTAACTGCTTCTTTGCTTTTTGATGCGAATGTATATACACTGGATGGATTGCCATAGTATTCCGTAAAATAGGGAAGCATAGCTTCCACAACCTCCGGTGCAGTCTTTGTTGTAGCTGCATTATCCAAATAAATCAGTTTATTCATATATCTGTTCCTCCTATTTCCCGCATTTTCTCTTTTCAGATGCAGGGGACTTCTGCATACTCCTGCTCTCTTCCACGAGCTGCTTTAAATTGATTTCGTCTACGGTTCGATTGATGCTTTCGTTGATGCGCTGCCAGACATACTTTGTCACACAGCCATCCGATGCTTCACAGGTATCTTCCGGTTTAAATGCGGCACACTCCACCGGTTCCAGATTGCCCTCCAACGCGCGAAGCACATCCCCTACGGAAATCTCGCTCATATCCTTTGCAAGTACATAGCCGCCGCCTGCTCCCCGGATACTTTGAACCAATCCCGCTTTTTTCAGCATCGTCATAAGCTGCTCCAGATAGCGCTCCGAAATTCCCTGTCTCGCTGAAATACTGTTTATGGAAACCGGCTCAATCTCGCTGTACTGTGCCAAATCAATCAATGCACGCAGTCCATAACGACCTTTTGTTGATATTTTCAAGGCTTCACCTTCTTTTTTTAATCCCTAGTAATTTGCTAGGATTTTTTCTTCTGTAGAATAACACTCTAATTTTGTTCTGTCAAGCACCTTATGAGAATATGTTAAAATAATGAAACAAACAGGTGAACTCATGTCTAACAAACGAACTCTTTTGGTCGGTACCGCCACTTTGACCGCTACCGGACTTATTACACGATTTATCGGTTTCTTCTTTCGGATGTTCTTAAGCCATACTTTTGGAGAAGAACAGGTGGGACTGTACCAGCTTATTTTCCCAATTTACGCACTTTGTTTTTCCCTTACCGCCGCCGGCATAGAAACTGCCATTTCGCGATGCACCGCCAGAAAAATTTCTCTGGGGAAAAAAGAAGAAGCAATTCAAATTTTATATATCGGTCTGGGAATCTCCCTTGCCCTTTCTTTTTGCGCCCTTTTCGTGATGCAGACACAGGCTTCCGATTTTTCCATTTACATTCTGGGGGACATCCGCTGCGAACCCTTATTGGTTGCAATTTCCTACGCACTTCCTTTTGCAGCCATCCATAGCTGCCTCTGCGGTTACTATTTTGGATTAAAACAGACAAAAATACCGGCTATTTCGCAACTCTTAGAGCAGCTTGCCCGCGCCTTTTCCGTATATATTATTTATCGAATTGCGGCAAATCATGAGGGAAACATCAGCATCTTGTTTGCTGTGTTTGGAATCCTCATCGGAGAATGTGTATCTGCTGTCTTTTGCGTACAATGCTTTACGGCACACCAAAAAAAGAAACGCATCTCTTTTTCAGGTGCAAACAGACTTTCTTTTACCAAAGAATTACTGGGACTTGCGATTCCACTGACCTCCAGCCGGATTCTTTTAAATATTCTGCAGAGTATTGAGTCCATCTCCATCCCGCAGCGACTGCAACAGTATGGCTATACCACCCACGAAGCACTCAGTAATTATGGGGTTCTGACAGGAATGGCACTTCCCTGTGTCCTGTTTCCCTCTGCGATTACCAACTCTGTCTCTACCATGCTGCTTCCTACTGTCGCAGAAATACAGGCATCGAGGGATTACTCAAAACTAAAAGACTTGATTCAAAAGGTTTTCTTCTCCTGTTTTGCCCTTGGTATGTTTTCCTGTCTTGTGTTTTTATGTTTTGGTTCTTTTGTGGGTAATATATTATTCCGCAGTGAACTGGCAGGGGATTACATCCGGACGCTTGCATGGATTTGCCCCTTTTTATACTTAAACTCCACCTTGACCAGCATCACAAACGGTCTGGGGAAAGCGAATATTTCTCTTATCATCAATACCATTGGACTCTCCATTCGTATCACAGGTGTTTTAGGATTTATCCCGCTGATTGGAATGAATGGGTATTTGTGGGGACTCCTGCTCAGCTACATTGTCACCTGTACTCTATGCATCTGGCACTTATGGCACTACACAAGAAAAGAACTGTCGCAATAGCGAAAATGGGTCTCACTGAGCCTGAGGCAGTCGGCACACACGCCGCCACCAAGGGCTTTTTCTTTTTTCTGCAATCTTCTTGTATTTTCTTGCACTCTGTTTTTTGAAAAAGCATCTATCAAAAAGTTGTCTGAGCAACCTCAGATTCTGAAAATCTGTGTGTTGTGAGTTCCTTTTTGATAGATGTAATTGCTTCTCAAAAAACAGAGTGTTAGAAAATGCTGAAGATGAAGCCTAAAAGAAAAGCCCTTGGTAGCGGCGTGTGTGCCGATTGCCTCAGGCTCAGTGAAACCCATTTCGCTATGATATGCTCCTTTTTGCATTTTCTATATCATTTTCAATACCCATTTCATCAAAAACGGATTTACATAGGTCTCTAAAACCACCCCTAAAAACAGCATTAGAATGACAAAAACCGTTTTCGACACATTCCACTGTTTTCTCGGATAATGATACAGATACAGCAAAACAATTCCATACGCCAATCCATAAAATACCATATGCGGAAATAATGCCACAATACAGAATAAAATTCCTTTGATCCCAAGCTGCATAACAGCAGATACCGTCAGGATGCCGGTGAGAAAGCCTGTCCATAAAAGTCCGGTGGCAACAACGATTTTTCTCCATCGGAATGTGCCGAGAATACACAGCCCCAATAGTGGGAATACTCTCAATTTTATCACATACCACAAATATTCCTCCGTGACAATCTCTGTCTGCAGATACCTGGTCAAAAAGCCGGATTCCCAAAGTTCGATAGACATTCCTCTGCTTCTTGAAATCACATTCTCATATAATATTCCCGCCAAAAAGCCAACCGCTAAAAAAGCAGGCAAGAGCTGGTTTTTATATTTATAAAGTCTCACAGAACTACCTCCATCGCTCAGATAGTTCATTATATGCGAAGTTATTTCCCTTATGCCTGATATTTTACCATGTATGCCAAAAGCGCGGCTACCGTTTTCGAATCCTCAATCTCTCCTGAAAAAATTTTCTCTTTCAATTCCGCCATCGTATACGCTTCTAAAGTAATCGATTCTTCTTTGTCCAGATGCTGCGTAGAAGGAATCAAATCCGTCGCCACAAAAATTTCTACCTTTTCATTGCAAAAGGCAACCATACTTCTTATGGTAACCAGCCATTCCAGCTTACCCGCGCAAAAACCGGTCTCCTCCTCCAGTTCTCTTGCCACACAGTCAGCTCCGGACTCTTCCTCCGTATCAAAGGCGCCCGCCGGAATCTCTAGCGTATACCTGTCAATTGCGTTTCTATACTGTCGCACCATCCATATTTTCCCATCTTTTGTAATCGGAATTACCGCAGCACCTCCCTTGTGTTCGAAATAATCCCAGACTGCCTGATGTCCGTTTATCTCTACATAATCCCTGTAGACTTTCATTACGGTTCCCTGATATGCCAATTCTCGCTTTCTTCTCTGAAATCCATCCATATTTGCCACCACATTCTTTCTCTCTTTTCCTGCTAATAAAAAGAACCCTTGTAAACCAAGGGTTCTCTCTCCTATTTTGCATAATCTGTAACACGTGATTCACGTATTACATTTACTTTCACCTGACCAGGATATTCCAATTCAAATTCAATCTGTTTTGAAATATTTCTGGCCATGAGTACCATGTCTGCATCAGACACCTGTTCTGGAACTACCATGATACGAATCTCTCTACCTGCCTGAATAGCAAAAGACTTATCGACACCTTTATATTGGTTTGCGATTTCTTCTAATTGTTTTAATCTGTTAGTATATGTTTCTAAAGTTTCTTTTCTTGCGCCCGGTCTTGCCGCAGAAATCGTATCTGCCGCCTGCACAATACATGCAATCAATGAATTTGGCTCTGCATCCCCATGATGCGCCTCAACTGCATTGATAACGACCGCTGACTCTTTGTATTTTTTACAAAGGTCAACACCGATTTGAATATGGGAACCTTCCATTTCGTGGTCAATAGATTTGCCGATATCATGTAACAGACCTGCTCTTTTCGCAACCCGAACGTCAAGTCCGATTTCACTTGCCAGCAAACCGGCCAACTGTGCCACTTCCACAGAATGTTTCAAAGCATTTTGTCCATAGCTTGTTCTGAACTTCATTCTTCCCAACAAACGAATCAATTCAGGATGAATACCATGTACACCTACTTCTAATGCTGCTGCTTCCCCTTCTTCACGAATCATCGTTTCTACATCTTTTTGCGCTTTTTCTACCATCTCCTCGATTCTTGCAGGATGGATACGACCATCTACAATCAATCTTTCCAGAGCAATTCTGGCAACTTCCCTTCGAATCGGGTCAAATCCGGACAAAACAACAGCTTCCGGAGTATCATCTATAATTAACTCTACCCCTGTCATCGTTTCTAAAGTACGAATATTACGTCCCTCTCTACCGATAATCCTTCCCTTCATCTCGTCGCTCGGAAGTTGAACAACGGAAATCGTAGTTTCTGCTACATGATCTGCTGCACATTTCTGAATTGCGTTGACAACATACTCTTTTGCCTTTTTGCCGGCTTCTTCCTTTGCCTGCGTTTCCAATTCTTTTACCAGCTTCGCAGTATCATGCTTCACATCTTCTTCAACAGTTTTTAACAAATAATCCTTTGCCTGTTCGGAGGTTAATCCTGAGATTCTTTCCAGTTCCTGTACTCTTTGCTGACCTAAAGCTTCCACTTTTGCTTCACGCTGCTTCATTTGCTCTTCTTTCTGCGTGAAACCTGCCTCACGTTGTGCCAATGCTTCTGCCCGTTTTTCCAAAGCCTCTTCCTTGGATAGCACCCTTTTTTCAAAGCGCTGTAATTCGGTTCGTCTCTCTTTTGTCTCTTTCTCGAGCTCATTTTTTGTTTTGATAGACTCTTCCTTTACTTCCAAGAGAGCTTCTTTTTTTGTAGCTTCCGCATTTTTTAACGCGTCATCGATAATTTCTCTCGCTCTGCTTTCCGCATTTCCAATCTTCGAATTTGCATCCTTCGTAAGCTTGGATACCGTCACAAAATGAGTTACCACCGATGCAACAACAAGTGCAACTACCACAGCAATCACAATGATTATGATATCTTGCACAGGAGCACCTCCTCATTTAATTTTCATTGTACAAATACAACAATATAGATTTTATACTATTTTAATAATTATGTCAAGTATTCCAAAAAGGAACTTGTATTACTTGTCGAATTTCTTCGTAATGGAACCCCTTTCGCAGGAGATAATCTTGCATTTTCTTCTTTTCCGCATCGGATGCTGTCTCTGCAAAAAACCGCTTTTTTTCAAGGATTCTGCGGATTGTATCACTCTCTTTTTGCTCGGGCGCGCACTCCTTTAGTGCACGCTCGACCTCTTCTTTTGCAATTCCCTTCTGAAGCAAAGCCATCTTCATTTCCCACGCACTTTTTGTACTTTGCCTGCTTGAAATGTAGCGTCTCGCATAATCCGCATCTCCAATGTAGCCAAAGGATTCCACATACCGGATTGCAGACTCCGCCACATCCTCCGGATAGAAATCCTGCTCCAGTCTCCGGCGGAGCTGCTCTCTCGTGCGCTCCATCCGGCTCAAAAGATACAACGCCCGCCGTTTTGCCCGTTTCGTCAAAACCTCTGTCTTTATCCGGTCAACGGTCTCCTCGGAAATTTCCCTGTCTTCCTGTATCTCATAACGGACTATCTCACCTTTATACAATACAAAGGCAAACTGTTCGTCTATATATACTTTCCACTTGGTCTTCTTGATAGGTTCCAGTCCTGTAACCTTCATCCTATGCTTCCTCTTCGCCGGCATCTCCAAGGTGATAGTGTGCTCTTACCTTCGCCTCTATTTCATCCATGGCCTCCGGATGGGTACTCAGATAGGTCTTTGCATTTTCGCGTCCCTGTCCAATCTTCTCACCATTGTACGCATACCATGCCCCGCTTTTATTCACAACGTCAATAGAAGCTGCCAAATCCAGAATATCTCCTTCTCTGGAAATTCCTTTTCCAAACATAATGTCAAATTCCGCCTCTTTGAACGGAGGTGCAATCTTATTTTTCACAATCTTCACCTTGGTATGGTTTCCGACCGTCTCCCCGTTCTGTTTTAAAGCCTCGGCTCTTCTGACATCCATACGGACGGACGCATAGAATTTCAGTGCACGTCCACCGGTTGTCGTCTCCGGATTTCCAAACAGCACACCTACTTTTTCCCGTAACTGATTGATAAACACAACAATACAGTTTGATTTACTGATAACCGGCGTCAATTTACGAAGTGCCTGAGACATCAGTCTCGCCTGAAGACCCACATGGGTATCTCCCATATCTCCATCAATCTCCTGACGGGGTACCAATGCTGCAACAGAGTCAATTACAATAATATCCATCGCACCGGAACGTGCCATCGTCTCAGCAATCTCCAATGCCTGATCCCCGCTGTCCGGCTGGGAAATATACAGTTCGTCAATATTAACACCGATATTTTTGGCATATACCGGATCCAGTGCATGCTCCGCATCAATAAATCCGGCGATTCCGCCTCTTTTTTGCACTTCTGCAATCATATGTAAGGTAATCGTCGTCTTTCCGCTGGACTCCGGACCATACACTTCTATCACACGTCCTCTCGGCACGCCTCCCAGTCCAAGTGCAATATCCAGACTCAAAGAACCTGTTGGCACTGTCTCAACTGAAATATGGGAGCTTGCATCTCCGAGCTTCATAACGGTTCCTTTTCCAAAATCCTTTTCCAATTTTGAAATCGCCGCATCTAAGGCTTTCTTTTTATCTTCATTTTCCATTTCACCTGTCTCCTTTTTCACCACGAACGAATGTTCGTTTTCTATTCTTATACTATTACACTTTTTTCAGATTGTCAAGAATATTATGGACTTATAGCATACCATAAAAAGGAGCGGTTGTAAAAAGAAATCGTTTAATATTTTTCGACCACTTCTCCGCGTTTTTTATAAATACTGTTTGCCGGAACAAATTCTCTCACCATGGAAAGCGGATAGATGTTCGTATGGCTTCCGATGACCGTACCCGGATTCAGTACGCTGCCACATCCGACCTCCACTTCATCCCCAAGCATTGCACCAAATTTTTTCAGTCCTGTCTCAATTGCTCCCTCCGATGTCTTTACCGTGGTTAACGTTTTGTCGGATTTCACATTGGAAGTAATGGAACCTGCCCCCATATGCGCCTTGTAGCCCAGAACAGAATCTCCCACATAATTATAGTGCGGCACCTGCACCTTATTAAACAAGATTACATTTTTCAGTTCGGTAGAATTTCCTACTACCGCACCTTCTCCCACAATAGCGTTTCCTCGGATAAAAGCGCAGTGTCTTACCTCCGCTCCTTTCCCGATAATAGCCGGTCCGTTGATGTAGGCGCTGGGTGCAACCTTTGCCGACTTTGCAATCCAGACATTGTCTCCTACTTTGTCATATTCTTCCTCTGAAAGTGTATTCCCAAGCTCTACAATAAATGCACCGATTTTAGGAAGCACCTCCCACGGATAGGTCACACCATCAAAAATAGCTTTCGCAATCGTTTCCTCCAAATTATAAAGTGCTTTTACAGTCAACTGCTCCATCATTTTATTTTCCTCCCTTTTTCTCATTTTTATAATACACAGCCGCTTTATCATAACAACTTCTAAGCTGGTATTGATTCTTTAATCCTAGCACACCACTGGTGCGGCTTGCAATAAAATGTTCTAATTTTTTCATATATTCTTCTGATGTAATCTGACCTTCAGCAACGTAAGTTAGTCCCTTTTCCCAGCTTGCCGTCAACTCCGGATTCAGAAGAGAACGAATAGAATGAGATACCACATCAAAAATCATTTCCCCCAAAAGTGTGGGAGTAATCACCTGCGTTTTTTTATTCAGTGCAAGATATTTAATATGAATCAGTTTTTTTAGAATTTCTGCCCGTGTAGCACTGGTACCGATTCCGCTTCCTTTGATCTGTGCGCGAAGCTCTTCATCTTCAATGAGCTGTCCCGCATTTTCCATGGCCAGAATCATAGAGCCTGAATTATAACGTTTTGGAGGCGAAGTTTCCCCCTCTTTGACCGCAAGCTCCTGTATGTTTAAATCGTCCCCTTTCCGAAGCTGCTTCACTGCCTCAAAAAGCCCGGCATCCACACTGCTGTCATTTCCTACACCTGCCACTTTCAGATAGCCTTCCTCACTCAGCACTTTAAAGTTGGCAAAGAACTGTTCTTCCTTTCTCTGCGTTGTGATACTCACTTTATGATATACTGCCGGAGGGTAAAAAATACTCAAAAAACGCCTTACTATCGTATCATATACCTGTTTCGCCGTATGAGACACACCGGAAAGTGCAGATAGTCCCTGGCCTGTCGGAATCAGTGCATAGTGGTCCGTTATCTGCTTATCATTCACATACCGGCTTTTGACCAGGCTTTTATGGCTGCCGAACCGGAGAATATCCTGTAAATACGGAGCGGCCATATCATATTTTGAAAGCCCGTTCAGATTTTTATGAATTTCCTTTGCAACTGCACTCGATAATACTCTGGCATCCGTTCTTGGATAGGTGACCAGCTTCTTCTCATACAATTCCTGTGCGATACGGAGTGTTTCGTCCGGGCTGATTTTAAACCGTTTGGAACACTCATTCTGAAGCTCTGCCAGATTAAACAGAAGCGGTGGATTCTTCTTCTCCTGCTTTCTTTCTACGGCAATGAGTTTGCAGGAAAGCGGTTCTTCCTCTTTCAGATATGTAATCAATGCTTCTGCCGTTTCCCGCTTTTGAAACCCATTCTCTTTATAGAGCAGCGGACTTTCAAAATAGTTAGAGCCTTTCACAGCTTTCCATTCACTCTCAAACGAACTGCTCCCGGCACTTGTTGTACTCACCACACGATAAAAAGGAGTTTTTACAAACTCCCGAATCTCCCGCTCTCTTCTGACAACCATACCAAGTACACAGGTCATTACCCTTCCCACAGAAAGCACGGTATATTTTGTATTTAAATAGTTCGAAATACTGCTCCCATACTTCAGCGTAAGAAGTCTGGAGAAATTGATTCCCATCAGATAATCTTCTTTGGCACGAAGATAGGCAGATGCAGACAGATTGTCATACTCTGACAAATCTTTCGCTTCCCGGATTCCACGCAGAATCTCCTCCTCCGTTTGAGAATCAATCCAGACCCGCTTTCGCTGTTTTCCATGAACGCCCGCCATCTGCTCCACCAGACGATAGATATATTCTCCCTCCCGTCCCGAGTCGGTACAGACATAGATGGTTTCTACATCGGAACGGTTCAAAAGACCGCTGACTATCCGGAATTGTTTTTCGACCTCCGGAATCACCTCATACTTAAATTCTTTCGGAAGAAACGGAAGCGTCTCCAGATTCCATTTTTTGTATTTTTCATCGTAGGCTTCCGGATAACTCATCGTAACAAGATGTCCCACACACCATGTCACGATTGCTTCCTCTCCCTCCAGATATCCGTCCTTCCTTCTTGTATTTAGTTTTAATACTTTTGCGAATTCCTGTGCCACACTGGGCTTCTCCGCAATATATACTGATTTTCCCATAAATAATAGATATTCCTTCTACTTTCCACGGCTAAAAAACTGCGCAAGACGCTCTGCCCACGACAATTTTCCTTTTTCCCGTTTTTGTGTGGACTCAAGTGCCTCTTTCATGAAAACCTCCTGTGCGGTCACTTCTTCCCCCGTCGTTTCTTTTCGGACATAACTGCCGTCGTTTTGCATCCTTCTGGCTTTCGTGTTGTCCGCCAACATGATTTCCAGCATCCCGTTCAATCGCTCTTTGATTGCAGAATCGAAAATCGGGCATGCCACTTCCACACGCTTCTCCGTATTTCGCGTCATCATATCTGCAGAACCGATGTACATTTTCTGTTCGTTTCCTGTACCAAAACTGAAAATACGCGCATGCTCCAAAAAGCGGCCTACAATACTGGTGACGGAAAGATTCTCTGTCTCCCCTTCTACTCCCGGCAAAATACAGCAAATTCCCCGTACAATAAGGTCAATCTTAACTCCCGCACGAGAAGCTTCTGCAATCTTTTCAATAAAATCCCAGTCTGTGACCGAATTCATCTTCATGATAATCCGGCCTTTTTCTCCTTTTTGAATCTCTTCGTCAATCATATCCAAAACCGATTTTTTCAGACTCATAGGCGATACGAGCAAATGCCGGTAGCTTCCCTCCAGATTACCAATCGACATATTCTTAAAAAAGGTGGACGCATCCTCCCCAATCTCACGGTCTGCAGTCATAAGCGAAACATCCGTATACATCGCCGCCGTCTTTTCGTTATAATTCCCGGTTCCAATCTGTGTAATATATTGGATTTCATTTCGGTTCCGATACGTAATCTGACAGATTTTGGAATGCACTTTATATCCCTCAAAGCCATAGATTACCCGACAGCCGGCTTCTTCCAGCCGTTCTGACCAGTCAATATTATTCTGCTCGTCAAATCTCGCCCGAAGTTCAATCAGTACCGTAACTTCTTTTCCATTCTCTGCCGCGGCACAAAGATACTCCACCAGTCTGGTTTTCTTTGCAAGACGGTAAATGGTAATCTTAATCGTCATAACATTCGGATCCACAGAGGCTTCCTTTATAAGCTGCAAAAACGGCTCCATACTTTCATATGGATAAGACAGCAGAATATCCTTCTTCTTTACCTGCTTCATCACGCTCCCATCCTGCAACATACGGGATGGCTGTGGCGAAAATGGTTCATCCACCAGAGAACGCTTCATGGAATCCGGCAGTTTCCCTATAATAGAGAATATATAATCCAGCTTCATCGGAACCTTGGTACGGAATATCTGCTTTGGAGTCAGGTGCAGTTTCTCGCACAGATACTTTTCCATCTCTTTCGGAAGCGGATTTGCAATCTCCAGCCGCACCGCCGCCATTTTCCGACGTTTATGAAGGGTCTGTTTCATCCGATAACGGAAATCCTCATTTTCATCAAACGCCTCGTCATCCGGAGAAATATCTGCATTCCTCGTCACACACACATAATTTGGATCCGTGATATCATATTGTTCAAAAATCAAATCCAGATACTCCATAATCACCTTTTCCATACGAATATAACGGATATCATGTCCCGGCAGATACAAAATATCCGAGATAAACTGGGGCACCGGAACAATCCCCAGCATCGACGTATCCTCATGCTTTAAATTTGCAATCACATATAACTCTTTGTTTAACAGATGCGGAAACGGATGATTTGCATCCACAATCTGCGGCGACAACACCGGAAGCACCTGCTCTTTAAAATATTTCTTCACGAATTTCTTCTCAGAGGGCTCCAGTTCTTTCAATGAGAGACCACATACTCCGTAAGGGTGTAACTGCTTCTTAATCGCATTGTATGTACGATCTCGCTCCTTATATAGCGGAACCATCGCATCATAAATTGCCTCAAGCTGCTGCTTTGCATCCATGCCGGAACGTTTGTCGACAGCCGGGTCCTCCAGCATCACCATATCATACAGACTTCCGACACGAATCATAAAAAATTCATCCAGATTACTTGTAAAAATAGCTACAAACTTCATCCGTTCTAACAGGGGCACGGTCAAATCCTGTGCCTCTTCCAGAACGCGCTGATTAAAACGAAGCCACGATAATTCCCGGTTTTGTGTATAATTCACTGCTTTTTTTCCCATGTAAATCACCCCATTTTCTTCTCTCTGCTTAGTATAACAAAATGTCAGGAGGGAAGTCAATTTCTCTCCTGACATTTTTCACATTCTTTCCATTTCTATTTTGCCTGAATATACCCTTTTGCAGTCAGGGTCTCTGCACAGAGAATTGCTCCTCCCGCAGCTCCTCTCACCGTGTTGTGCGACAATCCCACGAATTTGAAATCATACACACTGTCTTCTCGGATACGGCCGACAGAAATACCCATACCTCTTTCAAAATTCACATCTAAGCTCACCTGTGGCCGGTTGTCCTCCTCCAGATACTGGATAAACTGCTTTGGTGCACTCGGGAGCTCTAACTCCTGCGGAAGCCCTTTAAAGTTTACAAGACGGTCAATCAACTCCTCCTTGGTCGGTTTTTTCGCAAATTTTACAAATACCGCAGCGGTATGTCCGTCTAATACAGGAACACGGATACACTGTGTCGTAATAACCGGCTTCTCCGCTTTTACGATTTGTCCGTCAACTACTTTTCCCCAGATACGAAGCGGCTCCTGCTCGCTCTTTTCCTCTTCGCCGCCGATGTATGGAATAATATTGCCCTCCATCTCCGGCCAGTCTTTAAATGTCTTTCCGGCACCGGAAATTGCCTGATACGTCGTCGCAACAACCTCCGTCGGCTCAAATTCCTTCCATGCCGTCAAAACCGGTGCATAGCTTTGAATCGAGCAGTTTGGCTTCACCGCTACAAATCCTCTCTTCGTGCCAAGACGTTTCCGTTGTGCTTCAATTACTTCAAAATGCTCCGGATTAATTTCCGGTACTACCATCGGAACGTCCGGCGTCCAGCGATGAGCGCTGTTATTGGAAACGACCGGAGTCTCCGTCTTCGCATACGCATCCTCAATTGCACGGATTTCCTCTTTCGTCATATCTACGGCACTGAATACAAAATCCACACCGGCTGCTACCTTTTCCACTTCATTTACATTGGCAACCACCAATTTCTTTACACCTTCCGGCATTGGAGCCTTCATCTTCCAACGATCTCCGACTGCTTCTTCATATGTTTTACCGGCTGATCTCGGGCTGGCTGCCACTGTCACTACCTCATACCACGGATGATTCTCCAGCAGTGAAATAAAACGCTGTCCTACCATCCCCGTTGCTCCAAGAATACCGACTTTTAACTTCTGATTCATGATAATCTCCTCAACTCTCCTATGTACTGTGTTTTCATTGATTTAAAATGTTATAACATTTTCTCCGATTATGCAAGTGTTTTTTCGGAATCTCTTAAATAATCCTCATAAACTGCAATCACTTTTTCCATTGCCGCCTGCCCCGGTGCACCTACTGTCATACGTTTCTCCACACAGGTTTTCAGGCTGATGGCATCATAAATATCTTCCTCAAATACGGGGGAAACGGCTCTGTATTCTTCCAGAGACAGATCATCCAATGCCGCATTCTTTTCAATGCAGTATAGTACAAGCTGTCCCACAATTCCATGGGCATCCCGGAAAGGTACCCCACGATTTACCAGATAATCGGCTGCATCTGTCGCGTTGGTAAATCCATTTTTTGCACTATCTTCCATCCTTTCCCGACGGAATTTCATCGTGCGAAGCATACCTGTAAATAATGCGATACAACCTTTTGCGGTATCCATCGCATCAAAGGTCCATTCTTTGTCTTCCTGCATATCCTTGTTATACGCAAGCGGAATCCCCTTCATAGTCGTCAGAAGTGAAAGCAGTGCTCCATAAACGCGCCCCGTCTTTCCGCGCACCAGTTCCGCGATATCGGGATTCTTCTTCTGCGGCATGATGCTGCTTCCGGTGCTGTATGCATCATCAATCTCCACAAACTGGTATTCATTCGAATTCCAGAGAATCACTTCCTCCGAAAACCGGCTCAAATGCATCATTACGGTGGAAAGTGCCGCTAAAAATTCAATCAGATAATCTCGGTCAGCCACCGAATCCATGCTGTTTCGCGTCGGTCCGTAAAATTCAAGCAGTTCGGCCGTATATGCCCTGTCCAACGGATAAGTGGTTCCTGCAAGTGCCCCGGAGCCAAGCGGACAGTAATTCATCCGCTCATAAATATCATATAATCTGGAACGGTCACGCCTGAACATTTCAAAATAGGCGCCCATATGGTGTGCCAGTGTAATCGGCTGCGCCTTCTGAAGGTGCGTAAAACCGGGCATGAATGTCTCTGTATTCTCTTTCATAATCGTCAAAAGAACCTTTAAAAGCTCTTTCAACAGCCCATCGACTTCCCGAATCTCATCCCGTGTATAAAGCTTCATATCCAAGGCCACCTGATCATTGCGGCTTCTCCCGGTATGCAGCTTTTTCCCCGCTTCTCCGATGCGGTCGATTAGCGTGGCTTCCACAAAGCTGTGAATATCCTCATATTTATCCGAAATTTCCAATCTTCCTGCATCCACATCCTCCAGAATTCCCTGAAGTCCGGAAAGAATCTGCTCCTTTTCCTCTTTTGTCAAAATGCCCTGTTTCGCAAGCATCTTCACGTGTGCCATACTCCCCCGGATATCCTGGGCATAGAATTTCCGGTCAAATGAAATCGATGCATTAAACTGATATACTAATTTGTCTGTCTCTTTGGTGAAACGCCCACCCCATAATTGCGCCATGCTTAAATTCCTCTCTTCTTCTCTTTTTGTCTGTCCCGGAATGAAAATTCACATCCACAGTAATCCTGTCTGTACAGTCCGTATTCCTTTGATAACTCAATGGACCGCTTATACCCGTTCCTCTTCTTAAAATCGGACTGCAGATAAGAAACGCCATATCTTTGTCCTGCCACTTTTCCAATCTCATTCAGCTTTTCCGCATTTTTCATGGGACTGATACTGAGAGTCGTGGTGAAATAGTCAAAGCCTCCTTCTTTCGCGATTCTTGCCGCTTCTAATAACCGGAGTTCATAGCATTTAAAACACCTCTCTCCACCCTCCTTCAAATGTTCCAGACCTTTCGCAATTTCATAAAATCGTTCTTTCTCGTAGCTGCCTGCCAAGAAGGAAACGGAATGCTTTACTTTCATCTCCTGAATCAACATCTGCTGCTCCAGAATCCGCTTTGTATACTCATTCTCCGGAAAAATATTGGGATTGTAATAAAAAACCGTGATATCAAAATAGTCTGTCAAATACTCCAGCACATAGCTGCTGCAGGGTGCGCAGCAACTGTGCAGCAGTAATTTGGGAACCTTCCCTTCTTTTTGAATGTCCGCAATCAGTTTTTCCAGTTCTTTTTGATAATTCATACCACATCTCCAATCAACCATGATACGAGCAATTATACTCTTTTCTTTCCGTTCCTTCAAGCACAGATTCTTATTTTCGACATAAATTAAAACATATGATTGGAGGTGCACAATGGAAACCATATTGGAAATTCAAAATTTAAGCCATTCTTACCATAGTCCCGAGGGAGAAACCCCGGCGCTTTCTCATCTTTCTTTTTCCGTGCAGAAAGGAGAATTCATCAGTATTGTGGGTCCCTCCGGCTGCGGCAAGTCCACTCTTCTTTCACTGATTTCCGGTCTTATGGAGCCGGAAGAGGGAAAAATAGAGTTAAAAGGGAAGCGAATGGGATATATGCTGCAAAAGGACCATTTACTGGAGTGGCGCACCATCTATAGGAACATTATTCTCGGGTTGGAAATAAAGCACCTGCTTACCAAAGAAACAAAATCCAAGGTACAGGCATATCTGGAGCAATATGGACTTCTGGAATTTGCAAATGCCAGACCCTCTGAGCTGTCCGGAGGGATGCGGCAGCGCGCTGCCCTTATCCGGACGCTCATCCTGGAACCGGACTTACTTTTGCTGGATGAACCATTTTCTGCCCTGGATTATCAGACCCGTTTGACTGTAGCAGACGATATCGGACAGATTATCCGCCGGGAACATCGGAGTGCGATTTTAGTCACGCACGATTTGTCGGAAGCCATCAGTCTCGGCGACCGCGTAATTGTCCTGACAAAGCGCCCTGCTTCCATCCAAAGCATCGTACCGCTTACCTTTTCTTTGGAGGAAGACACCCCTCTAAAAAGAAGAAATGCACCTGAATTTAAAAATTATTTCAATCTGGTATGGAAGGAGTTGAACGGAAAATGAGTAACGGTTCTTCACATCCGGTTGCAAAGGTTTCCATTTCCGAAAGGCAATATCAATTTCTGAAGAGGCAAAAACATCACCATTTTATCGTAAAAAGTGCCCGACTGCTGTTGCTTTTTGGTTTTCTGTTTCTGTGGGAGGTTTCATCACGGCTCGGAATCATTGATTCCTTCATTTTCAGCAGTCCGTCCAAAATCGTGCTCTGCTTCTGGTCCATGATACTGGACAAAAGCATTTTTACCCATATTGGAATGACGCTCTATGAAACACTTGTCAGCTTTCTTCTGGTCACCATAATCAGCATCCTTTTATCTACCCTGCTCTGGTTCAGCAGAAAGCTTTCCGAAATCTCCGAGCCGTTTCTGGTGGTGCTAAACAGCCTTCCTAAGTCGGCTCTTGCACCGCTTCTCATTGTATGGCTCGGTGCAACTCCTACCACGATTATCGTAGCCGGGATGTCTGTCGCGATTTTTGGAAGTATTTTAAATTTATACACCAGTTTTATGAGTGTGGAAGAAGAAACCTTAAAACTCATCTATACCTTGGGAGGAAAACGGCGTCATGCACTTATGAAGGTTGTGATACCGGGCTCTGTCCCCGCAATCATCAGCAATATGAAGGTTAACATCGGGCTTTGTCTTGTAGGGGTCGTAATCGGAGAATTTCTGGCAGCGCGAAACGGACTCGGTTACCTGATCATTTACTCGAGTCAGGTATTCAAGATGGATTGGCTTCTTATGTCCATCGTAATCCTGTGTATTATGGCAATGGCACTCTACTCTCTGATTGCATTCCTTGAAAAACGCTTACTTGACAGAAATCAATTCAAATAGTATGATTTACTTAAGAATTCATATCTTTCGAAAGCGAGGAAAACCAAATGGCAAATGAACATGAAGGTCAAATCAGAATCGTACAGGAAACGGTAGCCGGCAAGGAAATCACATTTGCGCATGTGATGGGTGGTCCTGACCCCATCATATATCAAAAGCTGGGATTAAATCCTCAGGTGGATTACCGTTCTTCTGCAATCGGAATCATGAATATGACTCCGCCGGAATCTGCCGTCATTGCCTCTGATATAGCAGTAAAAAGCGGGAATATCTATCTTGGCTTTGCAGACCGTTTTACAGGAACACTGATTATCACAGGGGAGATATCGGATGTTATGTCTGCTATGAATGAAATCGTAGAATATTTCCGGGATTCATTGGAGTATGTAGTCTGCAAGGTTACTAAAAGATAGGAAGTGCAGTTATGATGCAAATAACAAGGGAGCAGCTTTTAGAAAACATTTTTCAGGATGATTACGAACAGCTAAAGGGAAAGAAACTCCGTATGACCCGCGTCCGTGTTCCGGGAAAAGAAGTTTGTCTGGCTCATGTCATTACTCCGTCAGACCCTTGCATCTATCAGAATCTGGCACTGCACATCGGCGTCCATGAGGGGGAAGACCACACCGGAGAAGCGCTTGGTCTGATTCGGTTTACACCGTGGGAAGCCGTTGTCGTTGCTACTGATGTTGCACTGAAAAGTGCAGACATACAAGTCTGCTTTATGGACCGTTTTTGTGGTACTTTGATTATTTCCGGAAGGCTTTCGGATGTACAGACCTCCGTGGAATCCGTTGTGAAATTTTTTGGAGAAGAATTGGGCTTTTCTATTTGCAAAGTTCATAAAAGTTAAAATGGGATTGGGTGACATATGAAGAAATTATTTTTAATGGGCAGAAGTGAAGCCGGGAAAACCTCTCTCACACAGGCTTTAAAAGGTGAAGAGCTTCATTATGTAAAAACACAATATACCACTACCGAAGAAGACACCATCGATACTCCGGGAGAGTATGCTGAATCCAAGCATTTCAGCGTCGGTCTGGCATGCTTCTCTTTTGAGGCTGACGTGGTAGCGATTGTGCAGGCTGCTGATGAGCCGTTTAATCTGTTTGGCTCAGGTCTCCACTCTTTCATACTTCGCCCACTTATCGGTGTCATCACGAAAATTGACTCTCCTCATGCCAATATTCCTATGGTCAGACAGTGGATGATAAACGCAGGATGCGAACGCATCTTTCTGGTGAACAATACAACCGGGGAAGGCGTTTCGGAGCTTTTGGAATATTTGCAGGATGACTTACCTCCTCTTACGATGAGCCAGGCAAAGTTCAAACAAGATTTGGGATTAAATGCATGGGATCCTCTTCCGGACGGAGTAACATATCCGGATGAAATTTAAACGCAAGGGCATAGCTTTCTGTTTTCCCTTGCGTTTTTTGTACCATATTTTCTGTTAATCAAAGGACAGTCGCGTTCAGTACGCTTACATCTCTTCCGCCAATTCATAAATCAGTCTCTCTGTCTTTTCCCATCCAAGACAAGGGTCTGTAATGGATTGTCCATAAGTGCCGCATTCCGCAGACTGGGAACCATCCACAAGATAACTTTCAATCATTAATCCTTTCACAAGAGAATGGATATCTTTATTCACACGGCGGCTGTGCATCACGTCTTTGCTGATACGAATCTGCTCTGCATATTTTTTGTTGGAATTGGCATGATTCGCATCTATCACAACACTCATATTTTCTAATTTCTTTTCCTGATAGCTTTCATATACCTTCATCAAATCTTCGTAGTGATAATTTGCAATGTTCTCACCCTGCGCATTCATTCCTCCGCGAAGAATAGCATGGGCATAAGGATTTCCTTTACTTTCCACTTCCCATCCTCTATAGATAAAGGTATGGGCATTTTGGGCTGCCGTGATGGAATTCATCATGACAGACAAATCACCGCTGGTCGGATTCTTCATTCCCACCGGCACATCAATGGCGCTGGCCGTCAAACGATGCTGCTGGTTCTCCACCGAACGCGCGCCGATTGCCACATAAGCAAGCAAATCTGATAAATATCTATAATTTTCCGGGTAAAGCATCTCATCCGCGCAGGAAAAACCGGTTTCTTTCAGCGCCCGCATATGAAGCTTTCTAATCTTTAAAAGACCTTCCAGCATATCGGAATCATGGAGTGGGTCCGGCTGATGCAACATGCCCTTATAGCCTGCACCTGTCGTCCTCGGTTTATTTGTATAGATTCTCGGAATGATGATAATCTTATCTGCCACTTTCTCCTGTACCGGACAGAGTCTCGAAATATAATCCATGACAGAATCTTCATAGTCTGCCGAACAGGGTCCGATAATCAGTAAAAACTTATCAGACTTTCCGGATAATACTTTTTTTATCTCAACATCTCTTTCTTCTCTTGCTTTTTCCATCTCAGAAGTAATCGGGTACATTTCCTTTACTTCCATGGGAATCGGCAATTTTCTCTTAAATTCACAATTCATAATCGCATTCCTCCTACTCATTCCGAAGTTCTACTTGTATTCCCAGTTTTTCTATCGTTTCATAGTAACCCGGGAAGCTTTTCTTCACAGCCATACAATCGTCAATCGTCCCGCCTGTCATCGTACAGAGCGTTGCCAGCGTCATAGCAATCCTGTGGTCATTATGGCTTTCCAGAATCTCTTTTGGTTTTTCCAGTTGCCCGGGATGCACAATGATGGTATTTTCCAGCACCTCCACCCGGATTCCAAATTTTTTCAATTCCTCTGCCATGACCGTTCCTCGGTCACTTTCTTTGATTTTCAGTCTCCGCGTTCCCGTCAATACAGCCCCGTGCTTTGCCGCCGCCATACCGATTAAGATTGGTCCTAAATCCGGACACTCCGAAATATCCATCTGCGGCAGGTCTGCGCGTTTCAAAGCATCCGTCTGCAGTAGCTTTGCTCCTCCAAGAACCTCATAATAACTCTTGTATATTTTGTCTCCCTGCAGACTGTTCTCTTTTAAGCCCTCTACCTTGACATCGCCGCCAATCAAATTAAACGCATCTAAAAATGCCGCGTTGGAATAATCCCCTTCTACGCATCCGTCTGCAGCATGATAGGTTTGATTGCCGGGGATATAATATGTATTTTCTTCCCGTCTCACCTGAATTCCATAGACATCAAGTGCCTCTAAGGTCATCTCAATATAGGCTTTACTTTCTACCGGAGGAATCACCTCCAGCACGCTGTCCTTTTCTAATAGCGGCAGTGCATATAAAAGCCCTGTAATAAATTGACTGCTGATATTCCCCGGAATCTTATAATGTGTTGCCTGAAGCTGTCCATTAAGTTCCAGAGAATCTTCCGTTTTAAAAAAGAAAATCCCCTGCTCTCTGCAAATCTCTTCATAAATCCCTAACGGTCTTGCAAAAAGGCTTTTTGCACCTGTCAATTTACTTTTTCCGCCGCCACAAAGCAAAATCGGAATAAAAAAGCGTAGCGTACTTCCGCTTTCTTTCGTATCCAGAAGGCGGTCTGTACCAACTCTCCTGCCACCAATCCCATGCATCGTGACGGTTCGCCCTTCGATGGTATAGCGGCTTCCAAGCGCCTCTAAAATCCCTAAGGTTGCCTTGATATCTTCACTGAAATCAATATTATGGATGACGGAAGTACCTGCGGCAAGACCTGCTCCCATTAACAGACGGTGCGCCATGCTCTTAGATGGCGGGGCCAAAACCACTCCTTTTGCTCTTCCCGGTGTAATGATTGCTTTCATGTCATGCCTCCCCATACAGCCAGTCTGTTCCGTACCGAAGTGCCAACATATCAGCCAGCACGATTGCCGTCACACTGTCTACCACTACACGTGCCCGGTGAATGATTGCCGGGTCATGCCTTCCCTGAATCCGGAAGGAAACATTCTCACCGGTGCCCATATTCACCGTATCCTGCTCTTTATAGATAGACGGAGTCGGCTTTATCACCGTATGAAATAAAATCGGCATACCATTTGTAATGCCGCCATTGATGCCGCCATTATGGTTTGTCCGCGTTACCACTTTTCCTTCCTTCATCCGGAAAGAATCGTTTGCTTCGCTGCCTTTCATCTCGGCAAATGCAAATCCTTTTCCAAATTCCACACCTTTTACTGCCGGAATACTAAAAATTCCGTGGGCAAGCATACTTTCCATGGAATCAAACCATGGTTCTCCAACTCCTGCAGGAAGTCCGGTCACTGCAGTTTCTAAGATGCCGCCAACACTGTCCCCTTCATTCGCAGCCGCTTCCATATAGGCATACATCTCTTTCGCCGCTTTTTCGTCCAACACCGGAAACGTCAAGTCATTCACCTTCGCAATCTCTTCCCTATAGTTTGCAAACGGAATATCCCGAATCGTTCCACACTGTTTCATATGGGTTCCGATATGGATTCCCTTTCTCTTCAATGCATCAATGAAGATTGCCCCTGCCGCCACAATCGGCGTCGTAATTCTCCCGGAAAAATGTCCTCCGCCGCGATAATCTGCGAATCCGTGATATTTTTCCAGTGCCGTATAGTCTGCATGTCCCGGACGCATCAAATCTTTGGTTTTGGAATAATCCTTACTCTTTGTATTATTGTTTTCAAACAAGATACAAATCGGTGTTCCGGTTGTCTTTCCTTCAAACACACCACTTACAATATTTGGCTCGTCTGCCTCTACTCGCTGTGTGGAAATCCTGCCATGCGGTTTCCTTAAGTCCAGTTGTTTCCGCATAAAGTCCAAATCCACTGTAATGCCCGGTGCAATCCCGTCTATCACTGCACCAATCTGTTCTCCGTGGCTTTCTCCAAATAAAGTTACAGTAATACTGTTTCCCAATACATTTTTCACACTACTCACACTCCAATCGCTCTAGCACCTGTTCCATCGGCCATTCTTCGATTTGTCCGTCCCCGATTTCGGATACAAATACAACGGAACAGGTTTGATTGCTCGCTTTTTTATCGTGCAAAATGGCTTCTTTCACTTCTTCCGGACAAAATTCTGCAAGATCCGGAACCGAAAATCCTAATTTCTCATAGATGTCTAATAATTGTTTCCGGACTTTTTCACTGCTCATATATAACATACCAAGCGCCACACACTCTCCGTGCAGGTATTTTCCCTTCGCTGCGCTTTCAAATCCATGCCCGATGGTATGCCCAAAGTTTAATATTTTACGCAAATGACTTTCTTTTTCGTCCTGCTCCACTACGTGTTTCTTTACCAGAAGCGCCTTTTCGATAATCCTATCCAGGGATTCTTTCCAATCTCCATCCCGAAAAATCCCGAATAATTTTGCATCGCTGGTTGCCCCCATCTTCACTGCCTCAAATAATCCGTTTGTAATCTGTCTCTCAGACAAGGTATGCAGCGTATCCGGGTCAATGAGCACTGCCTTCGGCTGATAAAACGCTCCCACAATATTTTTAATCCCTGCCAGATTCACCGCGGTCTTTCCACCGATAGAGGAGTCCACCTGCGACAGCACAGTCGTCGGAATATTATAAAAGTCAATTCCGCGCATATAGAGTGCAGCCACAACTCCCGCCAAATCACCGACCACCCCGCCGCCAACTGCAACCACACAGTCCTTCCGGCTAAATCCGTGCTCCAGCATCTCCGTCAAAATTTCCTCGGCTGTCCGAAGAGACTTACTTCCTTCACCCTGGGGAACCACCTTAATATACGCTTCTTTACATTGAGCCGCTACCTTTTTTGCATATTGGATTGGGACACCTTCGTCCGTAACAATGATGACCTTGCGGTTCAGGTTTAAAAGCTCCCCGGCTTTTTCCAAATTGCCCCGTTTCAGTTCTATATTGTAGCTGTTTTTTCCTAATTCCATTCGAATCATGGTATGTACCTCTTTCCTATATAAAAGCCGGTATTTGTCACATTCAAATACCGGTCTGTTTTCTCACCTGTCTATTTTGGCGCATCGGATATGCTCCCATTATAAACACGTCATTTTTATTTGTCAACTACTGAAAATTTTGCTTGACTTTCTTTCCACTTATCAGTATACTAGTTGATGTGGTTAAAACACCTGCCGAAATGGCTCAGTTGGTAGAGCGACGCATTCGTAATGCGTAGGTCGTGGGTTCGAGTCCCATTTTCGGCTGTTTTTTAGAGTCAGGCTTTTTGCTCTGACTCTGTTTTATTTCTCCATATGCACCGTAACCTGCTGAAACGGTATCTCAATTCCATTCTCATCTAATGTCAGCTTGATGTTTTCCAGTACTCTCCATCGCACGTTCCAGTAGTCCTCTGTCTTCACCCATGCTCTTACGCCAAGTACCACGGAACTGTTTCCAAGGCTGTCCACAAATATCCGGATTTCCTCTTCCTGCAGAATATCCGCCTCTTCCCTGAGCAGGGTTTCGATTACTTCTTTTGCCTTCTTAAGGTCTGCGTCATATGCGATATCCACTCTCAAATCCAGCTTGCGCTTTTCCTGTGCGGTCAGATTCGTCAGACTACTATTTGCCAATGTGCCGTTTGGAATGACCACCGTCTTATTATCCACAGTCACCAGCTTGGTATAGAAAATCTGAATTTCTTTTACCGTGCCCTCACATTTGTTGGTATCTTCGATAATATAATCTCCCACCACGAACGGTTTTAAAAGTAAAATCAGTACCCCGCCTGCAAAGTTAGAGAGACTCCCCTGCAATGCCAGACCGATAGCCACCCCTCCGGATGCTAACACGGCCGCCACTGATGTCGTGTCCAGTCCAAAGTTTTTCCCGATGGAAAAAAGCAGGAGTGCGTACAAAACAACCTTTAATACAGAATCCACAAACTGTTCTACCCCTTTATCTACACCGGAACGCTGCAGGGAACGTCTTACGATTTTTCGCAACCATCCGATTAGCTTTGCCCCAATTGCAAAGACGAGCAGTGCCAGTAGAACACTAAGCACAAAATCTATTAAATTCGGAATCTTATCGCTCAGATATTGGGTCAGTTTTCCTACTTCCTGTACAACCTCTTCTCCATCTACCGTTTTTGCTAATAACATCCTCTATCCCTCCTGTTTTAATGCCAGAAAAGCTGCCAGATTTCCACGCCTGCCATTTGAAGCACGATGGGAAAACAACACTTCGCTGTTACAGCTTGTGCATACATTCGTGACAGCAATCTGTTCCTTTCCTACACCCGCTTCCTCAAGCACTATTTCATTTGCCCTCCACAAATCAAGCTGATACTTTCCATTTTCTTTTTTGTAATATAATGAATCCCAGTATTTCTCATCAAAGGCACGCTGAAACTCCAGGATAACATCTTCGCTCACTTCATAGCAATCCTGACAGATGGACGGTCCGATTGCCACAATTACATCCGCCGGACAAGTACCATATTCCTCCTGCATCTTTCTCAGGGTAACCTGCCCCATTTTCCCAACTGTTCCCCTCCATCCGGAATGGGAAAGACCGATTGCCCGGTGTACCGGGTCAACAAAAAACATCGGAACACAGTCTGCATAAAAAGTGGTAAGACAAAGCCCCGGAACATTTGTAATCAAGCCATCCACATCCCGGTAATCCAGTGGCTTTGTAACCCCTTTTCCCTTATCCGCCAAAGTCACCTTCCGCACATTCGTGGTATGTGTCTGCTGCGAAAACACAAAGCTATCCGGTTCTACCTCCAGAGCCTTCGCCATGCGTTTAAAATTCTCTCTGACGTTTTCATCGTCATCCCCTCTGGAAAAACTCAGATTCATGGAGGCGAAAATCCCCTCGCTGACTCCGCCCATACGGGTGGAAAAGCCATGCTTAACCAGTCCTGTTTCCTCCAACTGCGGATAAGTCAAAAAAAGCACCCCGTTCTTTACGACTTCTTTCAAAATAGGTTCTCGATTCTTGTATTTCATTCTATTCTTTCCTTTGCCTCCAAAGTATAGGGGAGCATTTCCAAATCCCGGCACTACACGACAAATTCGAACGCATTTTTAAGTACCTGAATCTCCTCTCCCAAAATCCCCACCACATCAAAGCGCACCGGCATATCCCAAAGTTTACGTTTCTTCATATAATACAGAGCACACTTGGAAATATGCTTTTGCTTCTGCTCGGAGATTGCCTCAAACGGATGCCCTGCCAAGTCATCTTTGCGAAATTTCACTTCCACAAATACCAGATATTCCCCATCCATTGCCACAATGTCAATCTCACCTGTGCGGCAATACACATTATATTCCAGAATTTCATATCCGTTCTCTTTTAAGTATTCGCCGGCAAGCCGTTCATATTTCGAACCGGTGTATCTTTTATTCTGCACGTTTTATCACTCCCTTGATAAAACTTCTCCGATGTATCGGTGTCGCTCCCAGTTCTCCGAGAGCCCGGATATGCTCCGCCGAGCCATACCCCTTGTTGCTTGCAAACCCATACCCCGGAAGTACCTCGTCGTACTGCACCATCAGACGATCCCGCGTCACCTTGGCAATGATACTCGCTGCGGCGATAGATGCACTTTTTGCATCCCCTTTGATAATCGGAACTTGGCGGATATCCACTCCCGGAATCGTTACCGCATCATTCAGAAGCAGATCCGGACACACCTTAAGATTTCCAATCGCCATACGCATCGCTTCGTAGGTTGCCTGCAGAATATTGATTTCATCAATGCGCTCCGGTCCCACCATCCCGATTCCGGTGGCAACCGCCTTTTTCATAATTTCATCATAGAGCTTCTCCCGCATTTTTTCAGAAAGCTGCTTGGAATCATTCAGATAAAGAATATCGCAGTTCTTTGGAAGAATTACCGCCCCGGCTACCACCGGACCTGCAAGAGGGCCGCGTCCCACTTCATCGATTCCGCAAATATATTCAAAATCCGAATATTTGCGCTCATATAAAAACAGATTTGACATCCGCCTTTCCTCCGCTTCCAGCTTTTCTTCCTGCTTCTTATATTTCGCAAGCAGGCTGACAACGCCTGCCCGCATGTCACCTGCATATTTTTCATACAGCAGCGTACGGGCCTGCCTGTCAGCCTGTTCCAATTCTTTTTTAATGTCACGAATACTGTTACTCATGTTGAATCACTCCGATACTGTCAAGGGGCCAGATACGAATCCACGCTCTCCCAATCAAATCATCCCGATTTAAAATACCAACACTTGGGTCACGACTGTCCGAACTGTGATTGCGATTATCGCCCATCACAAAATATTCATCCTCGCCGAGTGTAATCGGCTCTGCCGCAATTCCTTTTTTGTCGTCCTCAATCGGTTCAATGCCGTAAGCTTCCCCCAGAAGCTCTCCGTTAATGTACACGGCTCCGTCTTTGACCTGCACCGTTTCCCCGGGAAGCCCGATAATCCGTTTGATATAATAGGTATCCTCTTGATATTTATATGGAAATACAATAATCTCATAACGCTTCGGGTCACGGAAGCGATAGGAAATCTTATCCACAATCAGGTTATCTTCATTGTGCAGGGACGGTAACATCGACTCTCCGCTGACTCTGGTGCGCTGTCCGACATAAGTGACAATCAGATAAGTTGCTCCGATAATGATAAGAACATACAGAATCCACCCCAGAATTTCTCTCAGTACATTCTCTTCTTTTTCTGTTGTTTTTCCATAGACAGTCTCTACGTCTTTCTCTTCATTCTGCACTTTCCTGCTCCGGTAGGCTTCTCTGGCTGCCTCTGCTTCCAATGCCTGACGGCGTTTTATTTCCTTTTCCCGCTCTTTCCTTTTTTTCTTTTTGAGATATTCCAATCGATACTTGCGCGCCATGTTCTTCCTTCTTTCTCCTGCCTATCTGAAATCTTCCGGGAACTCCAATGTAATCCTTCCCAGACGTCCACATCTGAAATCATCCATGAGAAGCAATGCTGCCTTGTTTGTATCCAGTTCACTACCCTTTAACAAACAATGCCTCTCCTCTGCAATCTCGTTAAGACACCTGTAAGCATCTTCTGACTCAGTAATATTATACTTCTCAGCCAGCACCCCTGTATAGTACTTTTTTATAAATTTAATCAATTCTACTGCAAGTTCCTCGATGTTGAGAAGCTCATCCTTAATGGAACCTGCAAATGCCAGCTTAAGACCGACTGTCTGGTCCTCAAATTTCGGCCAAAGAATCCCCGGAGTATCCAAAAGCTCTACATTTTTATTGAGACGAATCCACTGCTTCCCTTTTGTCACTCCCGGCTTGTTTCCGGTCTTTGCACATGCCTTTCCCGCAAGAGAATTGATAAAAGTGGACTTTCCCACATTCGGGATTCCGACTACCATCGCCCGTACAGGGCGGTTCAAAATCCCTCTTTTCCGGTCTCTTTCTATCTTTTCCCGGCAGGCTTCCTGAATGACGCCCTGAATGGACTTGATACCGCCGCCTTTTTTCGAATTCACCTTCACAACGGAATATCCTCTCTCCTTGAAATATTCCATCCACGCATCGTTTTGCTTTTCGTCTGCAAGATCCGCCTTATTCAAAAGAATCAGTCTTGCCTTGTTTTTCCCAAGCTCATCAACATCCGGATTACGACTGCTCATCGGCAGTCTGGCATCTAAAAGCTCAATCACCAAATCAATTAATTTTATATTTTCCTGCATCATACGCTTTGCTTTTGTCATATGACCGGGATACCATTGAAAATGCATCTTTTCTCTCCTATTTCACAAATCCAAAATGCTTTATGGGGGAAATGACAATCCATACCTTTCCGGCTATCTCTGATTGCTTCACATTCCCCACATTTGCACTGCGGCTGTCTTCACTGTTTTTCCTGTCATCACCCAAAACGAAATATTCATCCTGTCCCAGACTTATCGGTTCTTCTAAAAGTCCCGCATCTTCTATCTGCGTAGTTACATAGTTTTCTTCTATTGCTTCTCCGTCAATCAAAATTCTGCCATCCTCGTACGAGACAGTTTCCCCCGGAAGTCCAATCACCCGCTTAATATAACAATGTGAAGTTTCACTTCCGTTTGGGCGGAAGGCAATCACTTCCCCTCTCTTTGGCTTTCGCACTTCATAAACCAGACGATTCATCAGAGTAATGTCCCCGTTCTCAAGCCTCGGATTCATGGAATCCCCGATGGTACTTACTTTTTCCCCAAAATACCATACAAGAACGAATGCGAGAAAGCACACGAGAGCAATACGGAACACCCATGTCAGGACTTCCTGTATCACTTCATAATTCACTCTTTTTCTTCTTTTTTTTCCAAACGATAATCCAGACATGTTTTCTCCCCGGCTCTCCAAAACCAAAATGAAAGAAAAAGGACAATTACAAATATGTAGTTGCCCCTCTCACATTTACTATTTTACTAATTCTTTTACTTTTGCTCTCTTACCAACGCGTCCTCTCAAGTAGTTCAGTTTCGCTCTTCTGACTTTACCCTTGCGAACCACTTCTACCTTTTCCACGTTTGGTGAATGTAACGGCCATGTCTTTTCAACACCGATTCCGTTGGAATTCTTTCTAACTGTAAATGTCTCTCTTGCGCCGCCGCCCTGTTTCTTCAGTACAACACCTTCAAAAACCTGAATTCTTTCTCTGTTTCCTTCTTTAATCTTTCCGTATACCTTTACAGTATCTCCCACATTAAATACAGGTGCTTCTGCTTTTAACTGCTCGGCTTCAATTTTCTTGATAATTTCGTTCATCTTGTGTGACCTCCTTCTGTTTTGGACGTTCTTAATACCTATCTTGTACCAGAGGACCATCTCTCTTCTTCTCACAACACGAGATATTTTATCATAGATCTATTCCATTGACAAGTATTTTTTTGCTAATTCTTTCTCTTTTATAAACCATTTATGATAATGTCCTAATATACCACAAAGGAAAATGTCCCAAAGTGTGGTATGATACTCCTATCACAATGATGGGAGGGATTATTATCA
>ONED01000069.1 GCA_900316755.1 uncultured Eubacteriales bacterium | reverse complement strand
GAAGATGAAAAGGAGCGGTTAATTCGAATCGCCGCAAAGCGGGAGTTTAATCGTGGAGAGTTTTTTGAAAATCTGGAAGTGGTAAGAAGTGTGGGTCTTTCGAGCGAAGTGGAGCAGATGATGATTGCCCAGCTTACGGAACATGGAACTTATCGAAACCTTACCATGCCGGAAATCCGCTGGCAGGTGAATATGTGTCTTGCCTATGGTTTCCACCGAATCTCTTACTTTACCTATTGGCTTCCGGAGTGTGATGCGGATGTCTGGATGTGGGATAATGCCATGGTGAGTCCAAAGGGCGAAAAATATCAGCATTATTATGATGTACAAGCGGTGAATCGGGAGATTTATGATATCGGAACACTGCTGTTTGAAGTAAAATCGGAAGCTGTATTCCACATCGGCACCGAAGAAGCGGCAGGCGTACCATTTGACGGATACGGAGCCATAAAGAAGATAGAGGGTGGTTCGGGCGTGGTTGGATTCTTTGAAAACGGCTATGTGTATCTGGTGAATTATAATTTCATCGAGGAGACAACCTTTTCTCTTACTGCAGAGGAACCTCTTCTTGTGTATGAAGACGGACAGTTCCGTTCGCTTGGTCGTGACTGCACTGTGACATTGCCTGCGGGTGGTGCCGTATTGTTGAAAATATAGTATGACAGAAAGGAAAAAGGTCATGTTGACGTTGAATGAAAAGGTAAGACTGCTGACAGGGGAAGGTGGGTTTGGCACCTGCAGCATTCCTTCCGGGAACATCAAAGGAATCCGAATGGCGGATGGACCGAACGGGGTTAAGACGGAGGATGGACGTAATCTGTGTATCATGAATAGCGGACTTATGGCATCTTCCTGGGATAAAGAGTTATGCTATGAGGTGGGCAGGGTTCTTGGAATCGAGGCAGTGGAATCCGGGGTTGATATGATTCTTGCTCCTGCAATTAATCTGAAACGCAATCCCCTTGCCGGGCGTAATTTTGAGTATTATTCCGAAGATCCGGTTTTGACGGGCACTTTAGCGGCGGAGTATATCAAAGGAATCAAAAGTATGGGGGTTCTGGTGTGTGCCAAGCATTTTGCCTGCAATAACCAGGAATACAGAAGATGGACACAAAACAGTGTGGTAGACGATGATACCTTACGAAACCTATATCTGAAGGCCTTTGAAATCGTAGTAAAGCAGACGGATGTAGATGCTATAATGGCATCCTATAATCAGGTCAACGGAGTTGCTGTTTGTGAAAACCGCTACTTACTTACAGATATTTTGAGGAAAGAATGGCAGTATAAAGGAGTCTTGATGTCCGACTGGTGTGCAATGAACCATTGCGTGGAATCTTTTCAGAATGGTCTGGATTTGGAAATGCCCGGAAATGCCCATAATACGGTTCCAAAGCTCTTAGAGGCAGTGGAAAACGGGAAACTCTCTGAGGAGGATGTGAATCGAAAAGTAGAAAGGATTCTGGCGCTTTCAGAAGAGGCGGCAGAAAAGAAGAATGTGTGCGCGGCAACTATCGACGTGGAAAAACTAATCCAAATGACGGGGGAATCCTTTGTTCTGTTAAAAAATGACGGGATTCTGCCGTTTGAGAAAACGGACAAAGTACTTCTGATTGGCACGGCAAATCATCCGCGCATTCAGGGCGGCGGATGTGCTGAGATGAAGACCAATACGGTGAAAACACCCTATGAGGAAATTGCCAAAAAAGCGACTATTTGCGACTGTGTGGATGGATATGATATCAAAGGCAAAGAGAGAATTCTTGCAAAGTATGATAAAATCGTGGTATTTCTTACCTTGCCGGAGGATTGTGACAGTGAGGCATTTGACCGCAAAACTTTATGCTTTCCGGAAGAACAGATTGCTGTTTTAAGGAAGATTCGGCAGTACAATGTGAATCTTTTAGTGGTACTTCAAAATGGCAGTGCGGTAGATTTATCATTTGAAAACGAGGTAAAAGGGATTCTGGAAACCTATTATGCAGGAAGTTATGGCGCATGTGCACTGGCGGAGGTGTTGTATGGCAATATGAATCCGTCCGGAAAACTGGCGGAAAGCTTCCCTTTGTCTGATGCAGATGTGCCAAATCGGAGTTTTTTCGGACAGCCGACAGATGTATGTTACATAGAGAAAGAATTTATCGGATACCGATATTATACCACTTATGGCATCAAGCCACGGTATCCTTTTGGATTTGGATTATCCTACTGTCAATTTGAGATAGAGCATGTGACCTTTGAGCAGAACGGTGCATACAATTTTACCATTGGCTGTGAGGTGACCAATACTTCCGGACGATTCTCCGGAAAGGAAACGATTCAGATTTATCTGAAATCACAGAATCCGTTTGAACCAAGGATGCAGCTTTTGGAGTTCGCTTCTGTCAGATTGCAGGCAGGGGAAACCAAGCATTGTACGATTCTACTGAATCGGGAGCATTTTGAACGATATGTAAGTGGGCAGAAGCTGATGAGGACGGGAAGCTACACTCTCTGTGTTGCGACTTCTTCTGAGCAGATTATTGCAGAGAAAGAGGTTGCCCTTGCAGAGGAGACAAAGCTGGAATTCAATGAAAATACGTTGGTTGGAAGCCTGCTTTCTGAAGAGAAATATCGTGATATCACGTTGACGTATATGAAAAGGATTATCAATTTCTGGGCATATGGAATGTTTGAGACGGACAGAAATTTTGAGGAGAATGTTTTCTTAAAGAATTCTATTTATAATATGCCGTTGCGTGCATTTTCCTATTTTGCCCCAGAGGAATTTGATGATAAAAGCATAGAATGTTTTTTGACAGAATTAAAAAAGATATCATAATACATATTTGAAAAGAGGGAAAGAAATGAAACAAGTAAGTGTAATTATTGTAGGAAACGGAGACAGATCCAATTGTTATTGCCGTTATGCGCTCAGTCATCCGGAAGCACTCAAGGTTGCGGCGATTGTAGATCCTTCGAAACGGAAACGTGCAGAAGGAGCAAAAACCTATGGTGTGCCGGAGGAACTGCTGTTTGAAAGTGTGGAAGATTGTATCAAATACCACGAGGAACATGGAAAAATTGCGGATGCTGTCATCAATGGCACGATGGATGAACTGCATTATGAGACGGCGATGCCATTCTTGAAGAAAGGGTATCATATGCTGTTGGAAAAACCGGTGGTCAATAACATGGACCAGCTTTTGGATATTCAAAAGACAGCCAAAGAAAACGGATGTCTTCTGATGGTCTGCCATGTGCTTCGTTATACACCGTTCTTCCTTGCAATCAAGAAGAGATTGCTTGCCGGAGAAATCGGTGAAATTGTACATATAGAGACCAGTGAAAATGTAGGTGTGGCACATTCTTCCAATTCCTATATCCGCGGAAAATGGAACAGTACAGAAAAGTGTGGAAGTTCGATGCTGCTTGCAAAATGCTGCCATGATTTGGACTTGTTCTGCTGGCTGAACAACACAACGACACCGACCAAAGTGGCAAGCTTTGGCGGCAGGAATTTCCTGATACCGGAGAAAGCACCGGAGGGAGCAGGGATACGTTGTCTGGTGGATTGCCCGCATGTAGATACCTGTATCTACTCTGCAAAATCCATCTATGTCCTCAATGATCATTTCCCTTGGTATCCATGGGATTGTATCGATAAAAACTACAATGACATAACAATGGAAGAAAAGATTGAATCACTGAAAACAATCAATCCGCATGGAGCATGTGCGTTTAAGACGGATTCTGATATTGTGGATCATCAGGCATTGATTCTTCATTTTGCAAATGGAAGTACGGCATCTCACACCATGATTCAGGGAAGTGTGATCGGGCGCAGATTGATTCGTGTTGTGGGAACCAAAGGGGAAATTGAAGGCTCCATTGATACCAGCAAATTTACGGTATATAAATACAATTTTGAAACGGCAGGATATACGACGGAAGAAATCGATGTGAGTGCTGAAATCGGAAAAGAAGATCATCATGCAGGTGGAGACGCCGGAATCATCCGCGATTTTGTAAATATGGTGAATGGTGGAGAGACGAGCATTTCCTGCACCAGCATAGAAGACAGCATTGCCGGACATTTAAGTGTCTATATGGCAGATGCGTCTATGGAAGATGGGGAAGAAAAGGAAATCGCTGTCACAGACTGAAAAGAAAGTGGGGAAGTAAGATGTTTGAGGAGACAACACATATCGAAGAGGAGATTCTTGTATTTTCAGAAGAGGAATTTGGGGGCAGAGTATCTGCCCACCTGACATTTCCCAATCCGTCCCACCTGGTTATCAAAGACCGGAAAGGACACATGCTGGAAGAGGGAAAGGACTATGTGGTAAAAGGAAACGATGTCGAGCTTTTCAATAGGAGTCTCTTTTATTACCATGCAGACTGGCTGCACAATGAAAATGTACCGCAGGTAATACGGTCGGAAAATGAAATATACAATATTAAGGATTGTCTGATTCTGGAGGCTGAGTATCTGAGAAGTACGCAGTTTTTGGCAACGTATGATTGTGAAAAAGCCAAGATACCAAGCCCGGTATCCGATTGGCTTTGTCTTCCTCAAACCTATCAGAAGCTAAAAGAACAGAAAAGGCTGAAGATCATGCTGTTTGGTGACAGTATTTCCAATGCAGCCAACTCTTCCTGGGAGATGGGATATGTCGGATATGAGCACTGGTTTGAGACAGCATTGAAACAGGTAAGAGAATTGTATGGTGCAGAAATTATCTGGAAGAATGTTTCCCGCTCCGGGTATGGTACGGAGTGGGGGATGGAAGCGGTGAAGGAGAAGTTCGAAGGGGAGCATCCGGATCTTGTAGTGATAGCATTTGGCATGAATGATGCATCGGGAGGAATGTCTGTGGAAACCTTCACGGAAAATACTCGTAATATCATGGAGCAGATCCGGGAGCTTTCTCCGGAAACGGAGTTTATCCTGATTGCCACACCGGTACCGAACCGGATGTGGACAGATGCTTATAAAGAGCAGAAGAACCTGATTCATGGTCTTCGGACATTGGAACAGGAGGGAGTTACCGTACTGAATATGACTTCGGTCTTTTTATGGCTTCTTGAAAAAAAGAAATACATCGAAATTTCCGGAAATCATGCGAATCATCCGAATGATTTCAGCTATCGTTTTTATACAGAGGCTATGATAGAATTATTTGAGACGCTAAAAAGAAAGACGGAAAACCGTCTGGACTTTACGCCTTATTTCGAGAAACCGGAGCTGGAGACGGTTGACTTGCCGGGGCTTTCTGAGAATCTGCAGGCGGGATACCTAAAGACTGTGGTGAACGGACAGACGCGGAAAACCTTTGTATACCTTGGAATTCCAAAGGTTGGAGCGGGACCATACCCGGCAGTTGTGCTGGCCCATGGAGCAGGCGGCAATGCGTTTTCGGAATGGGTGGAAAACTGGACAAAGCGGGGTTATATCGCCCTGGCAGTGGACCTGAACGGAACACATTTTACGGATGGAGATTTGCGCAACCGGAAGGAAAATCCGGAAGCCGGAAAAATCGGCGTCGGTTCCTTTGACTGTGTTGAGAAAGATCCGTATGATTCCTGGACGTACTATGGAGTGGCGCAGCTTCTGGCAGCCCATTCTTATCTGCGTTCTCTCAAGCAGACCGATTTGACTCGTACCGGAATCGTGGGTATATCCTGGGGCGGCGTGTTGTCTATGATGGCAATCGGTGTGGATAAAAGGTTTTCTGCTGCTGCCATTATTTATTCTAGTGGATTTATTACCGATGACTTATTAGGACAGGAGACGGGGCTGTTTGAGGATGTGAAGAAGAAGCAATTTTATGATACCTGGCTGGATCCGGCGAATTATATCTGTGGAACAGAGATTCCGGTATGCTTCAATGCAGGCCTCTTGGATGGAGCTTTTTCCTTCCTGAACCGACAGAGAACTTGGAGACTACTGGGGCGTACACCAGTGCTTGCCATCAAAAAGGAAGTCTTTCACGATAACGAAAGCAATTTCCTCAATAAAAATGTGCTTGCCTTTATGAATGACTGTTTTATGGAAACCAAGAACCGTGCCCGACTGCAGGCAAGGCTTTTAGACAGCGTCTGCCATCTGGAGTTTGAAGGAGAGTACACGTCCGCAGAAGTATTGGTTACAGACGCAAAAGGTGAGGATATCCACAATCTGGATTGGAGAAGTATCCCGGTTACCTTGTCAGAGGGAACAGCGGACTGTCCGATTCCGGAGGATGCAAAATATGGAATGGCAGTGGTCTATTACGGAGATGAACTTTATACGAGCAGTGAGGTTATGGAAAATGACAAAGCCAATGCATATTCAAGAATATATCAGTGAAAATC
>ONED01000036.1 GCA_900316755.1 uncultured Eubacteriales bacterium | reverse complement strand
TTGCCCGTCGGATTAAAACGTATTGCCTGTGTCAAATATCCAAGTGGCACATCCTTCACTGTATAGTAAGTGTTGTCATATAACTTCCCGTCAAAAAATACACCCAGCTTCAAATCTGTCTTGTCTGACGTCTGGTTGACATACTCTACTGAAATGGATACTTGCAGGTCTGCATTTCCTCTTAAGGTTGTTCCCGCTACCGCCGGGTCAAACACTGTCAAAAATCCGTTTGAAGTATTTGTTGTCTTTCCGTTTGCGTCAAAGAAACAGCCATCTGTTCCCACAAAACCGAAGTTTAATTTATCTGCGCCGTTTGCTGTAAAGAGAATACCTCTCCACTTGCGCTGTGGTCGTTTGAAAACTTGATTTTTCCGGTAAAGATTGTCTTATCCAAGGATTTCCCATTGGTATATTCCGTATTCCACAAATCATTGTCCGTCAATGTCTTATCTGCGATTCCCACATCGCGAAACGTCCACTGTGTAAACTTTCTCTCCGGCGCGTTTGTCAATGTAATGTCTGTGCTGCTTCCCGCAAAGGTCGAAAGCGTATTCAGACACAGGGAACTCATCATACAAACGATGCAAAACAAAGCAATGAATCTCTTTGTTAACTTTTTCATATGCGAACCTCCTCTACTCAAATACTACCAACGCACTGTTACCTGCGGCTAATGTCAACTCAAGACTACTGCCGGATACATGCTTTGTTTCTGCATCCTGTGTCACCGTAACATTGTACTTGCCTGCAAAATCAAGTTTGATTTTCTGTGCGTATTCAGTGTCATAATTTACCACATACAAGGCTGTCTTTCCTTCGTAATTGAAACAGCCGATCATGGCATCCCCGCTTACTCCTGCAAGCTCACGGAAAGAAGTACCCTCCATCAGATATTTACAATCTGACAGGTCTTCCTTTGCATCCTTTCCGGATGCAATCACTCCTTTATTTACGGAATTCATCAATACTTCATCGACTGCCGCAATCTGTGCATTCATTGCCTTTGCATAATGGTACCAGCGGGTCTTGTTCCCCCATGCACCTATCAGACCGTTTCTCTGGAAGTCAAAGAGCTCACTTTCTGCATAGGCATAATAACTTGGTTGTAGCAACGGGAAATAAAGTACTCCCTTTGCGCCAAATGCAAGCAGTGTTCCCAGATTCCAATAAAACTCACCCTGGCTTGGATAGTAGCCATTTGAATCAAAGCGGCTTGTTTTATCATTCCACTGGTTTCCCGCCTCAACGAATACCCAGAATGGTCTGTTACTTTCTTCTGCTACACTTCGAACCGTTTCCATAGTCTTGAAATAGGTTTCTGCCATATCCAAACCATTATTATTTCCAAAGATATATCTGTCGTAGAATATCGCTTTCGGATCACAGGTATCCACCCACTCTCTGACGTATCGTTGGTAGGCCTCCACATCAGATTCTGTGTAGGTCGTGTTTCCCTGCATTCCGAGTAAGTTTCCATAAAAGAAATAACCCAATTCATTGATGTTTTTAGAAATTGTCTTAAACTCGTCAATGTTGGTTCCGTTCTCGTGGTCACGGAAATATACTGCACCCGGTTCGTCTATCATATAGACTCCTGCAAATGCCGGATGGTTTGCATAGTCATTGATATATGCGTCCACCTCTTGTACAGTCACATCGTTGCTCAAGATTCTACTATCTTTCACCAACATGCCCAGTCCCCATTTTTCACACAAATCCAACGCCTTGATGTTATACTGAGGAACGGAATCATAGTTCATCATACTCGGACCGATTATATTGACTCCCACTTCCTTAAACATCTTGAAATATTCATCTGTATAATAGTCCGGAAGTGAATTGGCATCCCAGCTGATCTCACCCGGAACCGGTCCATAAAATCCAAAAATTGGCATCACATCGGAACCACCGATTACGTCAAAACTATACTTGGCTACTTCTTCTATCTCCATTGGTTCGATTGTTACTGCGGTTTCCTCTGCTTCTTTATCAGCGCATCCAAACATAGGTGTTGCCAATGCCACAACCAGAAACATACTTACCGCGCGTTTCCAAAATTTATTATTTTTCATTCGCACTCACCTCTTTCTCTTGCTTGTTACGCCTAAGCAATGCACCTACTCCAATTCCAATACCGGCCAGAACAACTGCACCGCCACCACAGCAGATAAAGAAAAGTTTTGCATCAAACTTTTCAGGTTCTTCTTCCTCTACTTCTCGGAACTTCAGAGTCTTTTCTTCTTCCGTTAATTCATAATCTTCTGCCGTTACCACCGAGCTTTTATATGGTACCTCTATCAGGTTCGGATTCTCGTCCAGATTGGTGATTTTCAGATTGTCGATGGTACAGTCTGCATTTCCGGTAGACCAGATATAGATATACCCGCTTCTTTGCAAATCATAGTCCATCTCTCCTGCTTTTATCCACTTGTCCGAAGCTACCTTTTTTACATAACACTCCGAATGTCCATCCACCACAGTAAGTTTGAAGGAATATCCTTCGTTATTCGACATATCTACGACGCCCATATCTTCTAACATTGCCGTCCAACCTTTTCTTACTTCACTTCGTACACGGTTTGTAGAAATGGTAATCAAGTCGATGTCATGTACATAGGCATAACCATCCGGTGCTATCTGCTCACTACCAAAGCTGACACCAATGTTAGACGACGGTTTCCCAATTAAAACTCCATTTTCATCATACACGTTCTCTCTTAAAAAAAATGGCATGTCAAAAGAGATTTCGAAATTGGAATACTTATGTCTCGTTGCAAGATGTCCCAAGCCGACATTTTGAAATCTTAAGACAGTATTTCCCTCTTCCTTCTGTATCTTCATTCCACCCGGATAAAGTCCATTTGTCCGGAATGTGTTTGCATACAATAGGTTTGCATTAAACTCTCCATCTTCAAAATCTTCGAAAATATTAGTGTTCTCCGGTGTCTCATATTGGCTGCATGTATAGCTTAATTTTGAAATCTTCACGCCACAACCACCTGTCTGAAGCACACCAAATCTTCCCTCGCCACTAACAGGGAGATTCCCTTCATATATAAGCTTGTTGTTTATTTTTACAGTAAGAACCCCCTGCGGCGTGATTGCTGCATCTAACGTGAAATTTCCATTCATGGAGATGCCGCAACCTTTTGCCCCCATAAGCTCCTGGGCTCCCGCTTCTGTGTAAGCAGTAATCCCAAGTTTTACTCCGTCTTCATTGGTAAAACTCATTTCCACATTGCCTGTCTCTCCCGGTAATGCTTCGATACTTCCTAACCCAAATGCAAGAATAAATCGTTGTTCCTTCGGGAGGGCTGTTAATTGGATAGTAGTGCTGACCCTCGTCATTTCCTCCACTTTCTCATCGGAGACGGACACCGTCTTTGCAATAAAACGAGTATTCGAATTACTTGCCTCAGCAGGAACCACCACAGTTCCATTTTCATTGACAATATTGCTGTCTGCGAAATACCAATCCGTCTGGTTCAATTCTCCGGATTCCACAACAGGCTCTGAACGTTGAACGTTCTTCCCTGCCAATACCGTCAGAGAGAAAATGGTACTGAATAAGACAGCACACGTCAACAGTGTGATAGGTACGCGTATTTTTTTCATCGCTCTTATTTCTCCTTAATATTTGCCAACCAGTTATTTTCGTAGTTCTCATCAATCGTCTTTAACATCAATTCCCATACTTCATCTGCACTCATACGATCATCCTTATTGCCTGAGCTGAACTTATCAACGTAATTGATTCTTGCTATCAGGCTTGCACCGCCAACCGTAAAAATCTTGTGCTCTTTTGCAGAACTCATATCCACATAGACTGTGTCCTGTGTACTCATCGTGAACTGCTGCTTCTGTGTATCGCTCATATCTGTGGTATCTATTTGCTCGCCTGTACTCAGTGTCATAGGCATCGGACATTTGGTCGCTTTCGCCTGAAGCTCGTATCCTTCGTCCGAATACATATATTCAAGGAATTTCAATGCGCCTTCTTTCACATCTGAATACTTTGTCACAAACGCAGAGGAATTTGCATAATTTGACTGAATCATATTGCGGGTATCTAACAGTCTGTTCCAGTCTGCTGCTGACACCATATTGTTTCCAACCTTGTAACCATCTCCCGATGCATAATCTTCTGCTTTCTTCTCTCCGTCAATCACAGTATCTACAGCAGTAATTACTTCTCTAAGTGCTGATTCTGTCTTAACTGTTTCCAACTGATTTACGATAGAAGACAATACCGGAATCTTCATTGCTCCAAGATTATACTCGCCCTTATTTACCTTCATTTCATTTTCAATCCAAGAACCATTGAGCATCATAGCTGCTGCTTTATTCAGAAACTGTGTCTGAATCTCCGTATGGCTCTGAGTGGTAGAACCGGTCAGCATGTAGGTCGGTGTGATAAATTTTTCCATTGCTTTCAATGCGTAATAACGTCCATCCTTCTTTGTCAGGACATCCTTGCTGGGACTCTTTCCGTTCTCATCTGTACATGTTAAAAAGTTGTTGATGTAATAATCTATGCCATCGTACTGTGCCATGTAAAGTCTCAGCATAAACTCGTAATATCCGCCATTTTTGAAGTGACAAAGTGGTGTAATATTCTTACTGTTCAGTTGATCACAAACTACCGTAAGCTCATCTGATGTTCTCGGAAGTTGAGTAATGCCCGCCTCCTTAAACAAATCAATGTTGTAATAGAGATTAATCATTCCACCACCATATGTGAGCATATAGTAATTACCATCCTCTGCCTGCTCATATGCAAGATAACTACTGTTAAACTTTTCTTTCAGTGGCTTTGCATCTCCTTCTGCAGTTTTCTCCAGAATTTCATTCAACGGTTCCATGAACTCTGTTGCATCATTCCTGAGCGCAAAATAGATATCCGTCTCATCCATATCTGCCATACCAAAGGCACTGGTTAATGAAGACTGGCTCGCAGAGGTGGTGTATGTAACATAGTACTCATCCTGTGCTTTTTCAAAACCTGCAATCACATCCTTTAGCCATTGTTCACCCAAACCGCTAAGCCAATATGCAATCTTAATCTCTTTTCTGTCTTTCATATCCCCTGATTCTTTATCGTTTGCGTTTTTACTTCCACCGCATCCTACGAGGGCTGTAAAAACCATTGCAATGACCAGTAGCAATGCTAATACTTTTTTTCCTTTTTTCATGTTTGTTTCCTCCATTTCTTTTTTATATATCAAATTTGCTCTAACCCTTAATCCCACCGACAGATACGTTCGTCGTCAACACCTTGTTGAATGCGACAAAAATAATCAATGCCGGAATAGATACTACCAGGCAGGCCGCAAATAAAATATCTAATCTTGCTTGATAAATCATCTCTTTGTTAAACTGGAACACACCAACCGGTAACGTTGGCAAGTTCGGCAAATACACCATCGGACTTTCGTAATTGTTCCAAGCCACAAGCCACGTTGTCAGAAACAACGCCGTAAAAATCGGTTTTGCCTGTGGTAACATGACTTTAAAATAAGTCTGAAATTCGTTTGCCCCGTCCATCATGGCTGCCTCCGCATAACTCCAAGAAAGCCCCTTAAAGAATGCCCGATAATACAGGTATGCACTGGTAAATCCGGATATTGACAACAAGATGTGTGCATAGCTGTCGACCAATCCAAGTGAACGTATCAATCGGTATTGTGCACCGGAACTTCCATATACCGGAAGTGTCATCATTACCATTACAATCGTATAAATCCATTTGGAACCCGGGAACTCATATTTTGTGCTGACATATGCGAAGGATATTGTCGTGAAATGAGTCAAAAGCGATCCCCCTACTGAGAACCATACACTATTAAAAAGCATCTCCCAGAATCCATGTCCATTTACCTGGAATAGCACAGTCATCTCTGCAAAGTGCTCCCAATGCCAAACTTCCGGCAGGGAAAACGGATTCATTACAATCTCCGTATGGGTTTTTAAACTGCTCATGAGAGCCCACACCAGAATGTAAATATAACTTGCCGCCACCACAGCAAAAAGCAAAGACACACATAAATACAAAGCTTTTTCCGCAGGACTTTTCCTGCCCAAAACATTTACATGTTTCCGTTTAAAATTCTTCACGTCTTCACCTCCTGCCTAGTATTCCACGTCATCGAAATACCGATCCGTAATGTTTCTCACAACAAGTGCAATGGCAATTGCAACCACAGTAAGTAACAACCCAACCGCTGACAAATAGTTATATCCATATGTTGAGTAATACTGACCGGAATGCTCCAACAACTTAATGTACTGCCATGAACTCAAAGTCATTGTTCCATATTGACCTCCGGTCAAGAGGTAAACCTGCCCACTGGCACCAAACAACCCACAGAACAAAAGAACCATCTTAAGTGCTACGGTCGGCCACACCATCGGAACAATAATTCTGGTAAACTCTGTCCACCAAGTCGTGCCATCTATCTGTCCGGACTCCAGCACATCCTGCGGGATACGTGCAAAAGTACCGCTCCAAATAATCAAATCCCCCGGGAACTGCAACCAAATCATATTCAGAAGAACTGTGATGTTCGCAAATCTGGAATCTCCGAGAAGATCCGGGGTTGTGCCAAGCTTCAACCAATCTCCAATGGACTGCGCCAATGCTCCATTCACGCCTACAATACGGGTAAATACCATTGCAGTACACACAGAAAAGAGTACTGTTGGCAGGAAAAACACGATACGGTAAAATCCATATCCCGGAATCTTCTTATAGATAAAGTAAGAAACCAACACCTTTAACGGGAATGTCACCAACAAAATTGCAAATGTAATAAAGGTATTTCGAAACGCAATGCGCAGTTCGGAGGTCTCCAATGTCATTTCCTTAAAAAAACGGGCAAAGTTACCAAGGGTAAATTCTCCGGCGGATCCGGTAAATGCCAATATAATGGATGAAAAATTGGTATACACATAAAACACCAGCCATTGTATTACCGGGAGTAAGGTAAAGCAGAGAATGAATAATATTTTAGTTTTTCTTATTGGTTTTTTTCTTGCTGTTTCCATCCTTTATGCCCTTTCTGATAAACACCACACATACCGCCAAACCTGCAACTAATAATACTGCACCGGAACCGATGAAAATGTAGGTCGCATCAAATGCTCCCTTGACCGGCTCATCATTTGCAGTAAAGATAATTCCACCATCCCCGGACCATTTTGCATACAATGTTTTTGACTCTGTCACAATCTGTTCAAAATCATATTCCTCACCGTCCTTTGTGAACCAGCCCTCAAAATCATAATTTTCCATCTTGGGGTCCGTAGGACGGAGTGCAGAATAACCGGTTTTATTTGTCAGGGTCTGTGTATCTATCTCTGCATCTGTACCTGTCACAAAGCTCACCTGATAGGTATATAAACGTTCATACTCGTTGTTATCGCTGTCTGTAATGCGTTTGAAAAGATAATCGTATTTTTTCTCCCCATCTTGGAACTTTGCTTTCATCACATTTTCCGAAATACGGTAGGTTGCATCCTCCGTAGTCTCATCTGTCGTATACTTCATGGACTGATTCCCATACAGTGCCATGAGATTTCCGTTCTTCTTGCAATAGTAGGTGGCCTCGCAGCCTGCATAATCTTCCATTTCACCATAGTGCATAATCGTGGAAGCTACATTGGTCTGCACTCCGAGATTATTCTTATTGGCATCGTATATTCTGAAATCTACCAATTTGAAGGTTGCCTCTGTATCTCCTCCTGCTCCAAACCACAACGAAATAAAATCAAAGCTTTCTTTATATGTACCGAACTCAGATGACAAAAGTGTGCTCGTGGTCTTGCCATCCTTTTTCTTCTGCACCAAAACATAGCAATTATCCTTCTGGCGGTCTATGGAAATGATGTACTCTGCACCCACATCCAACATATCTATCTGATTGCCAATCTGTTTATATGTCTTGAACCTCAACGCTCCATTTCTGTGAGGGTAATCGCTCTCAGGATCATCTGAAATGGAAATACCTTCTTGATTCAACAAGTACTCAGCCGACTCCACTTTATACTCCAGATAGACGCGTGAAGTGGTTGGTATCTTCACATTGCTGATTGCAATATTGCGTTTTTTCTCAAGACTAACCTCATAACGATGATCCAAATCTTTGGCTTTGCTGAGGTTCGAGCTTCCTTTCATCACGTAACCCACACCGGATGGACGCTCAACTTTTACCCCGAGGTCATTTCCTTTCTTATCATAGAAACGAACATTGGAAAGCTCCAAATCTACGCCTTTCCCATACGCAATTTGAAGTCCAAAGTAGCCCATCTTGTCTGTGGCTTCTCCGACAACTTTCGACATATAAAGGTCTGTTAAATCATCTCCCTTTGCTCGAGTAATCTCATATCGAAAGCCTCCCTTTGCAACCGTAAACTTTATAAAATAGGTAGCTCCTTCATCTAGCATAATCTGATCTTTTCCCGCATACCTCATAAGCCCTCCGTTGCTATATTGAAAGTTCCTCGACGGATCTTCTGTACCAACCAGGCCATGCTGTTCCGGAACTGTTGTCGCTCTCTTTACGGTATACGTCATGAAATACTCTGTACCTACTGCTGATCCGATTGTTTTTTCATTGTGTATAAAAAACCTTGAACCATTTAAAATAACAGTATACTTTGTCTTACTTGGGGTTACTGTTTCGGAAGCACTTACATGCTGAGGCAATAATGTAAACATCATTGCAAACAACAATATCCATGCCCCTACCTTTGCGAAAATCTTTTTCAACATAACTTCTCTCCTTTTCATTTTGTTTTATCTCATTTTTCTCTGTCTCTTGCAGAGAAAATTATTCTGGTATCGGGAATGCTTCTGAAAGTTCCACTGCACGTTTTTTCACCGTCTCAATCGCAGCGTCGCTACAACCTTCTTTTGCCATGAAGTAGAACAACTCAGCAATCTCTTCCATTTCCTTTTCCTTCATCCCGCGTTGTGTCAGCACGGTGGTACCCATACGTATTCCTCCGGGTATATCTGACATCTCATATGGAATTCCCTTTGAGTTCACGGTAATGCCTGCTTTATTTAAAGCTTCCGAGAAGCAAACGCCATCCAATCCGAATGGTTTAACATCCAGCAAGAACATATGGCAATCTGTTCCACCGGTAAAGATTTCAAAGCCATACCCAACCAGTTTCTTACACAAATGCTGTGCATTATGTACCACTTGCTGCATCAGCTCACGAAACTCCTCCGTCTGCGCCTGCTTCAACACATATGCCATAGCGGCAATCGTCTGCAAATGGGGGGAGGCTACATGTCCCGGATATACGCTCTTTTCTATTCGCTCTGCATATTCCTTCTTACACATCACGAATCCACTATGCGGTCCGCACATCGTCTTCGTTGTAGATGCCGTCACGATATCAGCATATGGAAACGGATTCGGCGTTACCCCTGCAGCAATTAATCCCGAAAAATGTGCCACGTCCACCATGAGTGATGCCCCATTTTTGTGAGCAATATCTGCAAGACGCGCAAAATCAAAATTGCGCGGATAAGCTGCCGAGCCAACAACCATCAACTTTGGTTTGTATTTTGCCGCTTTTCTTTCAGCTTCGTCATAATCAACATCCATTGTTTCCGGATCTACACCAAAATACTGGAAACGATAAAGTTTGGAGGAAACATTGCCCATGCCACCGTGAGATTGGTGTGCCCCTACACTATGAGACAACGCCAACACCGGATCGTTCGGATTCAATACCGCCTCATATGCGCAAAAATTTGCAACTGTTCCCGAATAGGTCAGCATATTGGCATAATCCGCATGGAAAACCTCGCATGCACGCTCCGCCGCCATACGCTCCAATTGATCCGCATACTCTGCTCCCAAAAGTCTTTGTTTGCCAACAGAACCCGTAGCAGTCTTGTTGTTAAACGCACTTCCTGCAAGCATCAACGTGTTCTTTGACTGAATGCTTTCGGAAGCAATCATCTCTAAACTTGTCCTCTGTCTTTTTTCTTCAGATTTTAAGCATTCATACAACTCAAAATCATTCTCTTTTAAATTTTCAAGACTCATTGTCTGCTCCTTTGTTGTCATATGATAAGTTTTATTTATATTTCATTATAAGGATACTCAAAATACATTCAATTGCTTATTTGGACAAAATTATGTACTATATTGATATATCGAGCGTTCCTACCAATTTTTGGCAAATAATTTCTCAATTTATGGTAAATCCACATAAACAAAAAGGGCTGAATATGACAAAAATGCCAAATTCAGTCCTTTTGCTGCATTTTATTCTATAACTCTTCCAGGTAAATAATTCCCTCCATTTTTCTTACCGTTGTAAGAATTGTATCATGTCCGGACTTTCCTTTTAATGTCACAATAAATGCCGCTGCATTATTTTCCAAAACATTGTCGTGCTCTAGCTGTATATTACTCGGCTCTATATTATGCGCCCGTATATACCTCATGAAATTACCAAGCGGTATCTCTTTGCTTAGCTCAACATATACATCAACAATTTTTGTATTCCTACGCATATGGAAATCCCATTTATGTAAAATCGTAAAAACAAAAGAGATAGTTATCGCCCCCGGAACGGAAATCTCGTATGCGCCAATACCAACTGCCAAACCAACCCCGGCTGCTGCCCAAAGGCCGGCTGCCGTCGTCAGCCCTTTAATCTGATTTCGCGAAGTCACAATAATCGTCCCTGCTCCCAGAAAACCAATACCACTGACAACCTGCGCTCCCATTCGAACTAAATCTCCGGTATGATACACTTGATACACATATTGATTTGTCATCATTACCACACATGCCCCCAATGAAACCAGCATATATGTGCGAAGTCCCGCCGGTCTATTTTTAAACCCCCGTTCAAAACCATTGACACCGCCAAGCAGGACAGCTGTGACAATCCTTAAACACACAGATACTGCGTTTAGCTCCCGCACTTCCGAAATTGCTTGTGTAAAAATACCCATTTCTCACATCTCCCTTACGTTTTCTAATTAGTTGTAAATATAAAATCCGTTTCCTACAATCTGCTGCGATTCCGAATAAATAATAAACGCTTCTTTATCTCTATCCAAAATCTTCATCTGAAATTCCGGAAGCTCACTTTCCTTCAGTGCACATACCAGCATCTGTTTGGGGGTATCACTGTAAACTCCTGTCACATCTACCAAAGTAACACCTCTGGGTGATGTGTGAACCAAAAAATCCGAAATCTCTTTCCCTTTATCTGTAATTACAAATGCCAGCTTTGAGATATTTAGCCGCTTTATCAAATAATCAATTGACGTTGTAGAAATGAACAACCCGATAATTCCATATAACACTCCCTCCGTTGTTCGAAATGTGAGGAAAGATAAGAAAATAATTGAGAAGTCCACCCCCATTATAACCTGTCCTATTTTCAGATGTGGAAACTTATGTTGTATCAGCCGTCCGAGAATATCCGTACCTCCGGTCGTGCTTCCTTGACTTAACACAATGCCGATTCCCAGCCCATAGAAAACGGCTCCAAATATTGTGGAAAGCATCTTATTATCTGTGATTGGTGGCACATAAGAAAATATCTCAATGAATGCAGTTAATGTACCGATGCCAAAAAGCGTTTTCGTGACAAATTTCCAACCCAAACAAAACAAGCTGATAAGTAGTAAGATGCCATTAATCAGAATATTAGCCAGGGATGGTTTTAAGCCCAAGGTATAATAAATGACGGTTGCTAATCCGGAGACTCCACCGTTTACAATCTTATTTGGAACAAAAAAAACACTAATCGCGAAACCTGTCAATGCAACTCCTGACAATATGATTATATATGATTTCAATTTTGTTTTCGTTATGAACATCCCCTTTACTTTTTTGATTGTATATACTATTATAGACAACAACAAGAAACATTTAATTGCTTTTTGGAACAATTTTATGTATAATATTGCTACGATAAGGAGGTTCTTATGAATACTGATTATAAAAAGATTTGTTATGATGATAATCCACACTATAAACTGCACTATACTTTTGAAACTTGTCCACAGATTTCTACGCCGCCACATTTACATTATGACACTTCTCTGGTGCTGACTTATTTTATAAAGGGCACCGGAAATATTTGTGTAGAAGGACAGCTTTATCAGATTAATGCAGGTGATTTGATACTACTAAATCCAAATGAAATTCATCTGTGTACAGTTGATAGCAACACACCACAGGAGCGTATTTCGCTATACATTTACAATTCTATCTTAGACGGCTTTCAATGTGGAGAACACGCTTTTTTTAACGCCTTTTACAAGCGTGCCAGCGGAACACACAATGTCATTCCTGCAAATATTGTGAAATCCTTTGGGATTGATAAGCAGCTTACAAAGATTTTGGTTCTAACAGAAAAGAACTCTGAAGAGGATATTGTACTGGCAATCTGTGCAATTATTGAATTATTATCTTTGCTGAATCAAACCTCGGAAACCTATACCTGGAATGATATTGTTCCCCCTGTTTCCCATAAACAGATTAACCTCATTATTAAGTATTTGTCTGAGAATTATAATAAACAGATTAGCATCGATTACTTGGCAAAACAGTTTCATTTTAGCAAGCATCATCTATGTCGTATGTTTAAAGAATATACCGGAACAACAATCGGCGAATACTGCACCCTCAAAAAGCTGATGGCATTCAATCAACTTGTATGCCAAAATCAGTCTTTGGAGAGTGCTTGTTATCAAGTGGGATTTCAGAATTACTCTAACTTCTTTCGCTTATACAAAAAATATATGGGAATTACCCCAAGTGAGTACAAGCGAAAAATGAATCAGAAATAGATTTATACGTTATCCGGACGAACTTCCAATTTTAACGGATAATCTCCAAGATGATTTACCTTGAATCCGTTCGCCTTGTATTCTTCATAATCAAAAGCTTCCAATTCATCGATTGCAAGTTTGTGAAATTCGTAGAAGTTCTTCCACCACTCATATCCCGAACCGAGTTCTGCATTCAAATATGCATCAGCGATGTCGCAACCCATCTGTGGGGCCACGTAAAAAGCACCCATAGCTAGCACGTTTACACCATTTCCCGTGATTGCGCGAAGTGCAGCCGGAACACTCTCAACTACACCAGCGTGTACATGTGGACATTTGCTCGCTGCGATATGGATGCCCATACCGGTTCCGCAGAAAATTAACGCGCGCTCAAACTCTCCCTCGGAAATCATAGCGCCCACTCGGAGTCCGACCCGATGGAACATCAAATCTGTATCGTCCGGGTCTGAGTCCTTGCGAACTCCAACGTCCGTCACGGTCCATCCTTTTTTTTCCAAATGTTCTACTACTACTTCTTTCAATGGAAATCCGGCAAAATCTGCTCCCACCAAAATTTGTTTTTCTTTGATTGTCTTCATATTTTTTCTCTTCCTCTCTTGAAACATATGCTGCTTCCATTTTAATTGTTTAATATGGTATGTACCAATTGCCATGCGAACATCTCATGCATTTCTCGAATTGGATGATTTAATCCATTCGATAAAAGCTTTGTAGTATCCACACCACATTCATACATCTTTTTCCAAATTGCATAGCAATCACAAAGTGTCACATTTTCTTCCTTACAAACTTCTCTCGCGGCATCCATATAGGCATCGAACAAACCGCCTGTTTGGCGTTTTGCAAAAAGATCGGCTAACGGTTCTAAAGGATCTCCCGGGGAAATTCTACTGGAATCTGTGTTCATCATGTTAGGGGTCATAAATATCGTTTCAATGTTTTCCTGACGGGCTGTTGTAAAAATATTTCTCAACGCCTCCTTATAGATATCTAACCCTTCCATTTCTGCGTTACTGTCGTTTAATCCAAAACAAACCACCAACAAATCAGGTTTGAACGCAAGAACATCACGCTTTAGTCTCTCGTATCCTGCCGGGGCTGAGCTACCGTTTACTGCTGCATTGATTACAGAAATCGGCGCTTCCGGATAGAGCATGGAGAATATTCTCTTTACTCGTTCCGGATATCCCTGACAGCTGTCAAAAATGGTCTTTAGCTGCCCCTCCTTGAAATAAACTTCAAAGCAGCCCTGCGTGACACTATCACCCAGGAAAGCGATGATTGGCGTTCTTGTGCCTGGATTATCGTTGGTTTTGGCTTTCAAAACTTCAACAAACTTCATTTTACACCTCCTTAATCTTGTTCTGTTTTTAACCTCATTATATCGTTTTCACATATCTTTTTCTCACTCTTAATATCTCTTTTTTATGTATCTTTTTTTATTCTTTATTCTCTATTTCTCAATGTAATTTCTGTGTTTCTTCGTTCTTATATATCTTTTTTTTTATATTTTATTCACCTTTTTATTGACCTGTAGATATTCCATATCTTATAATCTGAATGTAACGATTCTATTTACACTTTGCAGGAGAACGTATGAACATGGTAAATGAACACATTTTACAATTTTACTTTGATGATTCTTTTGAAAACATCAGACTTCAGGGCTACGGCGGATTCGGCTTTACCACTCTGGATACTCTGACGCACTGCCATAATGATTTTTATGAAATCACTTGCATAACTTCCGGCATTTATTACCACAACTACAAGGATAAAAGCTATGCACTGACTCCGGGCACTTTACTGCTCATGAGTCCCCATTCTGTTCACCAACTATATACGGAACCCTTGCAAGCAACCTTCTTTGCCATTTGCATACAAGAAGATTATTTCCAAAGCTATTTGAAACAGCATTTTCCTGAGTTTTCAGAAAATGCACTTTCCAAATGTACCGTTATGCATTTAAGTGCCGAAGATACCGCTTATCTGGAGCACCTTGGCCATCAACTGAGTGTTTCTAAACCGCCACTCTATGCCGCAGATATGATTACCTATCTGACACTGACAAATATTTTTCGCAAAAAAAATGAGCCGCATAAAAATACCGCGACTCACGTACAGCGTATACTCAACATTTTAAATGAACCATCCAATCTACATATATCAGCAAAACAACTATATGCGACGGTGGATGTGTCTACCGCCACCTTAATTAAAAGCTTTAAAGAACAGACGGGATATACCATCGTCGAATACAAGAGCAAGAAGCGAATGGATCTCGCTGCCAGTATGCTCAAAGATACAAACAAAAAGGTTATCGACATTGCCTATGAGCTTCATTATGATTCGCTCAATTACTTTTTGCGTGCATTTAAAAAAGAGTTCGGCGTTACTCCGACAGAATATCGAAAAATATATCGATTGAAACCTTGAGCTTGTTATATCTGCCCCAACAATGAAGTACCCATTAATCTGATTCATAATAATATTTCCATCCGCTTTCCGTCTCGATTCTTCGAACCTTTACTCCAAAAACCTCATCCAGAATGCCGCTCTTATAAATCTCCTCACAGCTTCCACACTTCACCGGATTTCCTTGTGACAAAACCGCCACCTCATCTGCCGTTTGAAGCGCCAGAGACAAATCGTGCAATACCAGAACCACTGCTTTTCCTTCCTCTGCCAGCCGTCTCGCCAGACTCATCAATTTGAGCTGATGCGAAATATCCAGATAGGTGGTTGGCTCGTCCATGAGAATCACCGGAGTGTCCTGAGCAAGGGCCATGGCAATGTAGACCTTTTGTTGATTTCCGCCGGAAAGCCGGTTTACATTCTGCTCTGCAAAATCTTCCATTCCGACCCAGAAAAGCGCCTCTCTTGCTTTTTCCATGTCCTCCCTGCGATACCGCCTCGGATAAGAAAGATACGGAAATCGTCCGTGCAGCACCATGCGAAGGGCGGTAATATCCGGCACATTCCGGCTCTGCGGAAGATAAGCAATTTTCCGGGCAAGCCCCGCCGAATCATAGGTTTCTATCTTACGTCCCTCCACCTTTATCTCACCGGAAGTATGATGATTTAACCGTACCAGCGTCTTTAGCAAGGTGCTCTTTCCACAACCGTTTGGTCCCACTAAGACCGTCACTTTTCCGGGAGAAAATGTTAAATTCACATGGTGTAACACCTCTTTCCCATCATAACCGGCACAGACATCTCTACATTCAACCATGAGCATGCCCTCCTCTCTTTTTCAGAAGCAGCCAGATAAAAAACGGACCGCCGATAAAAGACATCAGAACCCCCACCGGAATTTCATAAGGTGCAAATGCGGTTCTCGCAATCAAATCACAAAACGTGACAAATGCCCCACCGCCAAGCGCACATAAGGGCAGGAGTTTTTTGCTCTCACTCCCTACCATCCGGCGCATCATATGAGGGATAATGAGACCAACAAAGCCAAGGAGCCCTGCAAAACTCACACTGGCACCGGCAAGCAGGGCGGCAAGTATCAAAAAAATCGTGCGCGTCCGCTTTACAGGAAGTCCCAGCCCCTGTGCCATATCCTCCCCCAGATTCATAAGATCCAGCTCATTGGAAAGGGTAAACACCAAAAGCAATGAGACCAGGATTAAAATTCCTGCCGGAATCAACCGGATGTAGGACACTGCAGAAAATCCGCCCACACGGAAATCCCCGCTCATGATTCCAACACCCGGAAACAGCGTGGTAATCGCTTCCGAAGCCGCATTCAGAAAACTGTTTACCGCTACCCCTCCTAAAATCACCGTGGTTCTGGATGCATTCATTTTCTGCGCAGTAAACGACACTAGAAACGCTGCCAAAAGAGCCCCGGCAAAAGAAGCGCCGGCAATCAACCAGCCGCCAAATGCTCCGCAGGCACAGCAGACCGTCACGGCAAGCCCGGCTCCGGCATTGATACCGATAATTCCCGGGGAAGCCAGCTTATTCGCCAGCACGCCTTGAATCACAACCCCCGACACAGCAAGTCCCGCCCCCGCAAGCAGACAGGCTGCTGTCCTCGGAAGCCGGATATACCAGAATATATTCCTTGTGACCAGACCTCCTTTTGCCCCATGGATAAGTGCATCCCACAATTCTCCCAAGGTCAGCTTTGCCGTTCCCAGACAAATGCTGCACAAAGCGGCGGCAATACAAACCGCCGCCGCAATCACAAAAATCTTCCTATCTCTGTTTTCCTTCCAAAATCTCTTCCAAGCCTTCATATGCTTCTCCCCAACGTGCATTCGGTTTCAGATTATAAAGACGTTTCTCCATATGATACCATCTGTTTTCTTTCACCGCAGTCAACGTCGCCCATGCAGAATCCTCCGCAAACAGGCTTTCCATGTATTTCTGTGCTCCATCTATATCCGAGCCCTGCTGCACGGTAAAAATATAATCCGGATTCATCTGCAGAATATGCTCCAGCGACACATTCTCAAGCAAGGTCTCATCATCATCGGCAATATTTCTGCACCCAAGTGCTTTTAGCATTTCGCCAAGTACATTTCCTTCGCTTCCCTTCGCATAGAGCGCCGTCGCCGAAACACGAAGGACCAGCACGCTGGGAGCTTCCTGTCCCTGCAGGCGTTCTTTGCTTCGCGCAAGCACATCCTCAATCTGCGACTGTACATCCAAACCATTCTTTTGATACAAATCTTCTCTTCCTGTAATCTCTGTCAAAATTTGAAATACACGAAGGTAGTCCTCAAAACCGGACACATCAAAATAGGCAGTCGGTATCTCTGTGGATTCCAGCGTATCCAGAAGTTCCATATTCACCCTTGTATTCACACTCGCAATGATAAAATCCGGGTTTGACTCGAACAGTTTTTCCACACTGATGCTTTTCGTCTGCCCCAAATTCACTGTGTCTTCTGCAAGCTCTAAGCCCATATCGTCCCACGCATCCTCTGCGGTTGCGCATACTTCTCCACCGGCAAGCTGCCACATTTCCGCAAAACTGCCAAGCAGAGCCGCCACGCGCTTCGGACATTCTACCGTCACTTCCCGTCCCAAATCATCCGTAAACGTAACCTGTGCATGTTCCGTCTCCGCAACGTTTTTATCCTCCGTATTTTCATTTCCGACTGTACCCTTTGAACAGCCTGACGCAAGAAGCACCCCAAAAAGGGCAATGACTACGCATAACCCCCATTTTAAAATCTGTTTTTTCATCTTACCTGACACTCTGTTTTAGGTCCCTTCATTCTATTCTACATGCAAAATCTGCTCTTTCCGATTCAAGATTTCTCTTGAGAGCAGTTCCTCTTCTACCTTATCAAATCCGATTCTCGCAATCACCTTTGCCTGCTGCGCCGTAATTTTCCCGTTCCGCGTAATAATACGTCCATTAAATAAATCCGTTCCCTTGTTGTGCAAAAATCCCAATGCTTTCACTCTTTTGATTTCTGCAGGTTTCAATGTACATGCCATTTTTCTTTCCCTCTTTTCTTATTTCTTGACATAGCCTAAAAATGTATTTCCGCTGCCGTCTGTCAGGGCATCCACAGTCTCAATGCTGCCACTTCTGATACCTCCGCTGTTTGGCTCAATATAGGTCACCGTCTTTGCGTCATATCCGATTAACACAATCGCGTCACTGCTCCCGGTCATTGCAATCACCGGAGTACCCTTGTCTATCAGGTAGCGCATATCCGCGGACGAACATCCTTCCAATTGAACCGCTTCCCCACCGCAATACTCATTTAGCACTTCCAAAGCCGACTTTGTCGTCAATTCCGAAGCTGCATCCACGTCTGTTCCTGCGTATTTTAACACAGCACGTATACAGGCTGCAAGCGTAGATTCTCCTGCTCCGGCTCTAAATGCGCCCATCTCAAAGTTGCGATACCAGGATACCCGGTTTCCGTCTTCCCATACATAATTTTGCTTCGGAGAAATCACCACACCGAAAACCGCTTTCGCCGCTTCCAGGGCTTCTCCCGCCTCTTCATACACGCCAACAAGCTCACCAAGACCAAAGGCACTGTAATAGTTTCCTTTCGTCTGTTCCTCAAACGTCAGAGTCGTATCCCGTTCAAACAATACCTGCCCCGGTCTTAACACCTTTGCCTTTTTATGCTCCATTCCGTCTCCGAATACCAGCCTCATCTGGGTCTCCTTGCGGTCTGACCAGTAACTTTGCAGAGAGACATTGCTCGTTTTCTCTTCGTTATTCGTAATATAATCCTCTCCGCTTTGTCGATACACGCCGTCACTCTTTACTCCGCATTTCAGGGTAATCATATTCGCCTTGAAAGAGGTGTCTAAAATATAGGTTCCGTCCGCCTGATACGTTTTTACAATCGTACCGTCCGAATCCCGGATTTCCAGTTTATACATCCCGAGTGTCTCTTCCCCGGATGCGGTTTTCCCTGCGTCCTCTATCCGTGCCGTTCCATATACAAAGTCATTTTGAATAAATCCCAGTGGCTTTATGACTTCTCCGTCTAAAACTCTGACACTCTGCTTTAAGTCCGTTGCAAAATCCATTACAATCGCTTCCGCTGCATCTCCCGGATTTTGATATGCAAGCAGATGTCCGTCATCAGAAGAAACATACGCTCCTGCATGCAAACCGGAAAGCAGCACCGAAATCTCATCTGACTCCAAATCTACTTTATAAAGAGTATCCCCGGACATGACATAAAGGACATTCTTTTCATCATTATAATATGCCGGCTTTCCAAGCTCCTTTTCAATGACGGCGCGAGGCCCGCTGCCCGGCAGAAACGCCTTTTCCTCCACCGTATTTTCTTTCAAATGGAAATAGTAAATCGCAGCACCGGACTCACCCTCATGCCTTCCGCGGTTCATATATCCGTATACCGCAAACGTAAGATTCCCATTTTCCTCCATAGAAAGAATCCGGACAGAATGTTCATCAAAATGATTGCGAATATCGTCCTTCTCCGAATCAGAAAACCCAAATATCAGTGCAAATTCGTTCTCTTCTTTATGATAACTCCAGAGCTCATCTGCCTGCACAAAAGCAACTATCGTGCCTTCCTGATTCACTTTATACTGCACATCCTGACCTGTCACTCCCAAGGTAATCCCTTTGCTCGTAAGAACCCCATTGGAGCCGTCAAACACTTCTTCCATCGTGCGGTCATAGGCAAGCAGATAATACTTCCCATCCACGCACCGCACTTTAAAAAACTCTTTCACCCGGTAAAGTTCTTCCGCATCATGCTCTCCCACGCATTTTACACGATAACGAAGCTGTACCGAGGTATAAGCCTCTTTCACTTCCTGCACTCTGGCGCACACTTCACCGACCACTTCCGGATGAAGCTCTCCCCATGTCACATGATCCATGTCCGAATGGATGGTCACATGCTGCAGGGTCGTATTGTCACC
>ONED01000054.1 GCA_900316755.1 uncultured Eubacteriales bacterium | reverse complement strand
TATTGCACTTTGCCTCGGAATGACATATTCGTTTGAGTCACTTTCATTGTATCTAGGGATGTAACATCTCCAGAACCTGTAGCACAGGTTTTCTCTTCTATAATTCCAAAGTCTTTCCAGCCAATCTTTGTCAACCCTTCCGGAGCTTTTTCCCCTACGGCTGTAACATCAATAAAATCTCCCACGCCCTGTGCCACAAGAACCATACCGGCATTCATATTCGCTGCCCCGTTTGTAATCACATACGGTTCGCTTCCATACTGCTGTCCATTGATATACACAATCATCTTCAAATCTGCGGAACCTTCCGGCTGCCATACATCAATTCCTAATTCAAATGCGGTATCGATAAATGTACCACTGCTTAATCCAGCGGTTGTAGCATCTAATGACACTACCAGCGTTCCTCCATTTGCCATATTAAACACATTCAGTTTCCCGGAATTCGCTGCAACAAACCGAATTCCCTTGGTTTCCATTGTACTGAGACGTTCGGCTCCATACTGGAAATACTGATTTGCACTGGTGGTTCTGCGGAACTTTAATGTACCTCGGAAAGAGGAGTTTACAAGGTTCTTTCCGCTCGTCACCGGTTTCTCAGTCACGCCCCAGTTATTTGCATCACTGGCTCCGCCTACAATGGTTGTATCTTCCGTGATTCCAACATCACTCCAACTAATCTTAGTTAACCCTGTCGGAGACACTTCCGCCCGCACTTCCGGAAGTACATTCACAGATACTGCCAGCATCGCAATCAAACACACCAATGCCACTATTCTTTTTCTGATCTTTTTCATTTTCGTATCTCCTTTCTGCACTTTTAGTTTGGTGCATAATCAAACACAATTAAAGCGGCTTCTCCTGCGCCCAGAGAAACGGTACAGTACGTATCCATTGCTGTCTTAAAAGCTGTTGAACCCACACGGTAATACACACGTGCGTTATTAAAATACAACGTAATATCCTGTTGGCTTGTCACATCATAATTTACCACATATACAGCCGTCTTTCCTTGATAATCAAAGCATCCGGCAATCGCACCATATTCGCTGTTTGTGGAGGAAAGTCCGGTAATGGTCGGATTGTCTCCGCCTAATGCAAAACTGTCTAATTTTACATTGCTACATGTATTCGCCGCGTTTATATTTGTAGTTGCATAAGTTCCGTATGCCATAATTCCTTTGTTCACACTGTTCATCAGAACATGATCCATCGATTTAATCTGCTGGTTCATTGCTTTTGCATAAGCATACCACTCTGTTTCGACACCATTTTTCCCAATCAATCCATTTCTCGTATAATCGGATTCTCCATTCGCTGTCAACTCATATCCGTCCGGCTGAACCAGAGGGAAATACTGGATTCCCTTTGCTCCGAATGCCAGCTCCACATTGATCTGCCATTTGAATTTCCCCTCTGACGGATTATGTGCATTCGTGCCACCTGCTTCCTGGTCAAAACTGTCCCCGGATTGTACATGCGTCCAGAATGGAATCTGATACTGGTTTGCGATTTCGCGCACAATTGCCAAATTCTTGAAATAGTAATAATCCGCTTTTGCAGATGTTCCTGTAATTGCATTTTGCTTCCATTCAAAAGGATAATTATCGTAGGATAAGAATTTTGGATTATATTCCTCACAATAGGTCGTCAAATAGGTTCTGTAAGCCTCCTCATCCGTCACAGAAGCATCCAGCTTCACGGTTGCATTTAGTGGCAGCATATTCGCATAAGCTGCGATGTTTGAAAAAGAGTTGGTCAGCTTTGAAACACTTTTTCGTGTATGAAATGCGTCTCCTGCTCCATCTTCCGAAAAGCCGTATACACCTGTCAAAGTCGGTTCATCAAAAATGGAAAGTCCAAGAAAAGATTTATAATTACTATACCATTTGATTCGATTTGCCAACGCATCTTTTGTCCATTTCTCAGTAAAATGTTGAATATGTTCATCTTGTACAAACATTCCTAACTTGTACTTTTCGGCAAGTTTTAGTTGGCTTTCAATTATGTTTATCCGCTCTGTTTTTGTACTGTCTGTTGGATAGGAATGTCTGGTAAATGTAATAAAATTAATGCCACAGTCTGCAATTTTCTGGTACACCGCGTCCGTCAACAAATTCGTTCCGTCAGTTGCCACATAAGGTCCATTAAATCCCCCAATCGGCATCTCCAATGGGTCAGAAGTCAGACTATATGCTGCTACAAGATTGGGTGTGACATTTGTCACACCCAATATTTTGTTTCGAATCCATTCCATATCTGTAAGATTATAGGAACGATCCCCATTTACGTCTGCTGCATAATATCGTGATACAGAGGAATATGCGGTTCCATCTGTCACTTTTTTGATTTCTTTCTTTGTTGCTATCACATCGCGGATATCAAACGAACCATCTACATGAGTATCCCCTGCCTTGTAACAGCCCACATTGGTTACTGTTACATTCGTTGCATCCCAAACCACCACGTGGTAATCACCTGCCGTTGTAAGGGTATCTCCGTTGTTTGCTTTTTTCCCATTTACACAAATGGTGGCTCCGGTTAACAGATATCCAGCAGGTTCTTTATCCAAATCTATCGCATCTTCTTCCGGAAACTCTACCGTGATGGAATCAGTTTCTGCAGTCACCAATAATCCTACTGTTAAATGATTATAAAGGAATTGACTGGATACACCCTCTTTCCATATATAAGCATTGGAATTATATTGTTTCCCATTTACAAAAAGATTAAATTTGATATCCGTTCCTTCTACCCAAGAATCAATTCCCAACTCAAATTCCTGATTTAGAAAACTAGGGATTCCCGCTGTGCTTGGATTCAAATTAACATCTAATTTGCCACTTGATGTATCACTTCGATTCCACACCCGAAGCTCTCCATTGGTCGTTGGTTCAAAGTTAAGACCTAGTTGCCAACCCTCCCAGTTATCTCCATATGTTAATGCTGTACCAGTTCCATCAAATTTCACGACTCCACGGAAAGAAGCATTCTTTAATGTAACTGTACTAGAACGTCCAATGGCACTAAAACCACCACCAGGGTAAGTATACTCCTTTTCTTCAAGTCCCAAATCTTTCCAGCCGATCTTGGTAAGACCTTCCGGAGATGTTTCCACCTCTATTTCCGGAATAATTGTAATAGAACTTGTGGGTGTGTATACACTTACATCTTGCGAACTCGTTTCGATCGCCCCATTTTTCCAGATATAGGCGGTCTTATTCATCTGCTGACCATTGACAAATACGTTGATTTTAATATCATTACTTCCACTTACCTGCCACATATCCAGTCCCAGTTCAAATTCTTGGTTTGTAAAACTTGAAAGTCCGGCAGTGTCTGTAATTGTTCCTAATATGATATTATCATTATAATTCTCCACAAGCTCAATTTTATTTGCGTATAAATAAACCCATAATCCAGTCCAATCACCACTATTACTTCGGAACAAAATATCTGCAGGGGCACTATCTGTAACGTCATTGGCTTTCACCAACCCCCTAAACGAAGTTCCTATTTGCTCTACACTAATAGTATTAACATTCATGAGATAAGTAGCACTTACGGTTTTAGTCTCTGTAATTCCAAAGTCTTTCCAACCAATCTTGGTCAGACCCTCCGGAGAGAATTCAACTTCCGGAATAATAGTTACTGAACTACTAGAAGATGTATAAGCAACTACCTTATCTGTAAACGCACTAACACCACTCTCCCACACATACGGAGCAGCATTCATTTGTTCTCCATTGACAAACACAAGCACTTTGATATCGTTTCCTTCTGCCCAGATATCCAGTCCTAATTCAAATTCTGTATTTGCAAAGCTTTCCATTTCTGTGTTTTTTACCTGCGCTGCTGTAATTGTCTTATTTACCTTCCAGATATCATCTGCAACGATAATCTGAAGGTTATCTCCATTTGTTCTAATCCACAAACCACCCCAAGTATCTGTATTTGCTCCAAAAATAACTGTTGGCTGGTCTGTACCATTAAACTGTACTTTTCCCCGGAATGAAATATCTGTCAGTCCTACCGTTGATGATATCGTAGAAAGAGCACCATTTGTCGTATATGTTTTGTCATCTGTAATCCCTAAATCATTCCAACCAATCTTGGTCAAACCTTCCGGAGAAAGTTCTAAATCAGGAGACAGTACAATCGAGCTGGTATTTGTAGCATAGCCATACAGTCCTGTTTTCATATAACTTCCTGTGACTGCTCCTTCCCATACGCCTGCACCCTTCGTTACTTGTTTCCCGTTCATAAATACAAGTACCTTGAGATCTGCATCATTCTCTGACCAGATATCCAGTCCTAACTCAAATTCCTGATTTGCAAAGCTGGTGACTCCGGCCTGCGTTGGCGTAACGGTTGCTAATACAGGATCGGTTCCTCCAATTCCCTGTACCGTCAGTTTGTCATCTGCTGTCTGTGTAACACGTAGTCCATCCCATCCGGTAGAACCTATTGCACTTTGCCTCGGAATGACATATTCGTTTGAGTCACTTTCATTGTATCTAGGGATGTAACATCTCCAGAACCTGTAGCACAGGTTTTCTCTTCTGTAATTCCAAAGTCTTTCCAGCCAATCTTTGTCAATCCTTCCGGAGATTCTTCTGCGTCTACAATGACATCAATAAAATCGTTCTCACCCTGTGTCACAAGACATATTGTATTCTCAATATTTCCCGCTGCACCGGAAACCGTATAGGTTTCCTCCTGATACTGCATTCCATTGATGTACACATTCATCTTCAAATCCTGTGAGCCTTCCGGCTTCCACAAATCGATGCCCAGTTCAAAAGCGGCATCTATAAAGCTTCCGCCTTCTAATCCAGCATCTGTGGCACTTAAGGTCGTGATAGGCGTTCCGCCGTTTGACATATTATCTATATCCAAAGTTCCATTTGATTGTACTGTAAACCGCACTCCTCTTCCTAGAGGTGCGTCACTGAAATATCCACCGCCGTACTGAAAAAACATGGCACCGGCTGATTTGTGAAACTTCAATGTTCCACGGAAAGAGGAATTGGTCAGGTCCTTTCCTGTGACCGCCTTGTCATTACAGCCCCAATTTGGATTCTGGAGGCTTCCCTCAATAACAGCATCATCTGTAAATCCAAGATTCGTCCATCCGACTTCAATCAATCCCGCCGGAGCCTCCTCTGCCTTTGCCTGTAATTCCGGAATCACTCCTATTCCTGCAACTATGAGCGCAGCCATGCAGACAACTGAGATTATTTTTTTCCATACTTGTTTCATGTTTTCTTACTCCTTTCTGAAATTCTCTAATACTGGATATCCCATGCACGGATACCGTCTACAAAATCTTCATCCCAGTTACAGAACTGTTCTCCACTGGTAGTAAACACCCAGTGAGCCGGTGCTGTGACTCCATTTTCTTTTTGGAACCGCAGATTCACATACAGTCCTGCCGCGGATGTATTTCCATCTGCAGTATTTGCCACAAACTGAATGGTGCGATTCTCAACATCACATTCGTATGCCAGTCCGTCTGTGAAGATATCTCCATTTTCCACTGCCTTTTTATCGATGAGTTTCAATCCCTCCGGATACGTTACCGTAATCGTACCTGCTGCCACTTCTTCTGCAGCCCCAAGAGTGATTGGAACACTGACATACATATGAGATTCATATCCATCCTCCATATGTACGTATTTGGTAAGTCCCGTAACCTTCGTTCCATCCTTAGTAATCCAGTAAGGAGTCACCTTCATGATTTTGTCATCTTTATCTTTTGTTATTTTGTCCAGCTTCCATACAGATAAGAACTGGGCATGTGTTCCAAATGCCTTAGTTGCATCTACCGTTTCACCATCAGCAGTCTGGATACGGTTATAAACTTTGTTTGTCTCCAATGGGCTTTTCTGGTCATTTGCAAAAACCTGATTCTCTATTTTTCCACCTAAATACACATCAAATCCAACCTTCTGATACTCTTTGGAATCGGTAGCAGAGACCAGTCGGATGCTTCCGGTATTAGTACGACTTTCTCCACTTTTGTAGGTATCTGTATCTACCTGTCCCCGTACACTCAGTACATAAGCCGGTACATACTTTGCATACACAGTAGCAGTGATGGTGCCATCCTTTATGTCCTTAGCCCCAGCTTCTGTCAGCATCGTGTAAGTCTCCCCATCCCCATTTTTGGTACACCAGCCTCCAAAGACATATCCATCCTTTGCAAGCGGACTATTTTGGTTTACGTCACCATACCATGATGCATTAAATGTCTTAAGGTCTACTAGGTCATAAAGAATCTCATCTTTATAGGTGTCACCTTCTGCTTCTCCATACGGCGCTGCCTCTCCGACTATCGGTGCACTGCCGATTCCTGCCACAAACAGAGCTGCCGCAAAGAACAGGGCGCACCGCTCCCGATGTCCGTGGTTTCCTCCAGCTTACCTGCTTCCGTCGATGTTCCATTGGAAGCCAAAACGCCATCCGTGTAAATCTCCTGTCGGAATTCCATGACTTCCATTTCCGGTGTTACATATCCTATTTCTTTCATACCTTGCTCCTTTCCAAGCCCTTTACTCAAAAACAATCAAAGCACCTTCGCCTGCCCGCATGGATAACGTCAGGTGGTCTCCTTGATATGCTTCCTTCTCTCCGTCTTGTGTCACTGAGAATTTGCAGGTGTCATACCAATCCAGTGTAATCTCCTGTGCATACTCGTAATCGTAGTTCACTACATAGAGTGCTGTCTTTCCCTGATAGTTAAAGCACCCGATGAGTGCATCTCCATCCACCCCGGCAAGCTCTCTCCAGGAAGTGCCATCCAGAATACAGGTGGATAGCTTGTTGTCCTTTACTGCCTGCTCGCCGGATACGATGACTCCTTTGCTCTTTGCATGCATCAGTACTTCATCAATGGCAGAAATCTGTTTCTGAATATCCTGTGCGTAGTAGTACCAGCGGTTCTTATTTCCCCATACACCGATTAATCCATTTCGCTCAGAATCCCAATCGGTACTTTCTGCATATGCATATGTCACAGGCTGCAGGAGCGGAAAATACTGAATTCCTTTTGCTCCGTATGCCAGACAGGTATTGATATTCCAGTCAAACTGTCCTTCGTTGGGGTAGTAAGTCTTTGTATCAAACCGTGCTGCAGCATCGTTGTGATTACCGCCCGCTTCAATATAAGTCCAGAACGGAATGTTGTATGCTTCTGCCTTCTCCCTTACCACAGACATATCATAAAAATATTTATCCTTTTTCTCACTTCTGTCCCAAATATAATGGTCGTAAGAGATATACGGCACCTTGCAGTTTTTTAAAGCTTCCTCCACATATTGCGGGAACAGTTCATACTGGTCATCATTGACGTAGGAAGGAAACAGATTCAAGTAGGTCGGAATTCCAAGCTCCGCCAGATTGTTAAAAATCGGCGCGAATTCCGAGATGTCGCGCTCTCCGCTTCCGGCGCAGAACCCTGGCCACTGTGGTTCATCTGCCACATACATTCCACAAAATGCAGGATAGTCCACGTAATTACTTATCCGTTCTCCCATTGCATGAACACTCAGGGCATTTTCTCCCTTGTTTCCAATAATTTCATAATCGGTTACAAACATCCCGATGCCGTACTTTTCCCCAAGCTCCAGCATCTTGTATATCAGATTTGGACTACTCTGATAGTCGGTCTGGCTGTAATTGATAAAATTCAGTCCGCAATCGGCAATCATTTCAAAGTACTCATCGCTGATATACTGCGGAAGCGTCTCGCCGTCTTTTGCATAACTTCCCGGATACGGTCCGATAAACCCGGCAACCGGCATGACATCCTCCCCACCTGTAATGGAAAAAGTGAGGGCCGGAACTTCTTCTATCTCCATATCATCTATCGTCTGCTTTGCTTCCGTTCCACATCCGGAAAGCATCCCTCCGGCGAGAACACCGGAAAGCAACAGACTAAGGATTCGTTTTGTCTTACGTTTCATGCCCTTTTTTCTCCTTTCCTGCTTTCTTTTTCTGAATCAGTGCCGGAATACCGATAAAGGCTGCCGCCAGCACCACTGCGCCCGGAATTAAAAGATACCAGAGGGCTTCGTTATCTTTTTCCTCTTTTTCCCGATAGACCATTTCTTCTCTCTGGAACGCATAATCTGCCGGAACCGTAACCTTCGCGGTCTTATACTCCGTTTCAATGATCTTCGCACCCATATCTAAATTTCGGATAACCAGATTGTCCATTGCCCAGTTCACCGTCTCACATGCCCAGATATGAATGTATCCGGTAGGGGTCGCATGGGTTTCCAAATCATAGGATGAAATAATCTTAAAGTTCGCTTCCCCCATCCACTTGATTCCGATGTCAATGTGTCCGTCTACCATACGCACCAGTACAGAAAATCCTCTGGTCTCATCTGCGGCGAAATAATCATATTCTGTATTGATCAGATTTGCCCGCACGATTCTGTCATCCAGTCGAATCAAGGAGCGTACCACCGAATATCGGTCAAACAGAATGCAGTCTGAAGAATTTGCATATCCAACACCGACCTGCTCTTCTGCTTCATCTCCATAAGTGATGGCAAACCATCCGCTCATGGGCTTTATTACCTCTCCTGCTTCATCCACCTCATCCTTGCGCTGCAGATAAGGTACGTCAAAGGTCATTTCAAAATTGGAATACTTATATTTGGTAGAGAGGTAACTCAGTCCGGCATTTTCAAACATGAACACGGACTCCCCGTTATACTCCTGCACCCCACTGTCAAAAGGATAGTAAGAGGTTCCAAAAACCATATTTGTGGTAATCTTCGAGCAGTCAAAGGTCTCATCATCAAAATGCTCCTCTACATACGGATTCTCCGGTGTATCGTAGCTATACAGGATAATCTTCAGATTGGAAATCTCTGCCTGACATTCCCCTGTCTGCAAAAATCCAAGCCGTCCTTCTCCACTGACCGGCAGTACTCCGTCATAAACGGTCTGTCCGTTTACTTTGACTGTGTACTGCTTCTGCGCGGTCAGGCGGGCAGAAACCGTCATGGTACCGCCCACAGAGGCTCCCACTCGCTTTGGTGCTGCAAGCTCGGTCTTCTCTCCGTCTACATAGGTTCGAAGTCCTGCAGTGATGCCACCCTGATTCTGAAACGCCAGTTCTACATTCCCATCCTCTCCGGAAAGGCTTTCTATCCTTGCAAGCCCGCAGACAAAGAGGAATTCGTTTCCCTCCGGCAATGCCTGAAGCTTTATGGTGTATTCTGCATCGAATACCACCGGAATGGCTTCATAGAACTTTGCTGCATTCTTGGTAATTAACCTGGTATCTGCCGTGCTCTCCGCCGGAAAGATGAGATGACCGTTTTGGGACTCCACATCCCCTTCCGGGTTATTCCACAAGCTGTTATCAATTTTTTCTTCAAAAGATTCATTCTCTATCCGGGTCTGGCTTTCCCCGGCATAGGATGGTATAGGGGAAAGACTGCCCCATACCATGACCACCGCCAAAGCTATGCCGACACCGGTTTTCCATGTCTTTTTCATATGCGTTCTCCATCTATGATTGCTTATTTTATATTTACCAGCCATGTCTTTTCATAATTGTCCTCAATATTGGTCATCATCTTTGCCCAGACATCATCTGCTGTCATACGGTCTGCAGCATTCTTGTTGCAGAAATAGTTTACAAAGTTCGTACATCCCGGAAACAGAGTGGCGCCTCCGTTGATATAAATCTCATGCCGCTTACTGTTACCGCTGCTCACAAAATAGGTCGCATCATTGTAAAAGGTCACGAGCTGTTTCTCAAATGCCGCCCAATCGGTTGTGTCCACTTCTCCCTCCGACGGTGTCATAGGAAGAATAGAGTGAAGCTTCCCGGTATAAATCTGATATCCCTTATCTGAATACATGAATTCCAAGAACTTCATAGCGCCTTCCTTTGCATTGCTGTAGGTCGGAATCATACACGGCTGTGCCGGGAACGAAATACTGAGTGCATTTCTTGCATCGGCTACCCGATCCCAGTCTTCCTTGGAAATGAAAGTGCCGTCAATCTCGTATCCACCCTCTTTTTCATAATCAGAAAGCTGCTTCTCTCCATCGGTTACACTGTCGATGGCGGATACCAGTTTTCGAAGAACCGTCTCGCTTTTCACGGTTGCCAGCTTGTCTCTCAGAGCAGAAAGAATCGGTGTACGCATCCATACAAAGGAATCTTCTGCCTCATTCATGCTCATCTCACTGGACAACCAGGAGCCATTTGCCATGATAGCTGCCTTTCCATTGATAAACAATGTCTGGGAGGTAATATGGTCGTTGGTATTCGAGCCGTCGAGTACATAGTCCGGTGTGATAAATTTCTCATACGCACAGAGGGTCTGATATCTTCCGTCTTCCTGATTTTTCATTACTTCTTTGCTGGGAGAATTCCCATTCTCATCTGCACACGCATACAGACGGTTCAGGTAATAATCGATTCCACAGTACTGGGCAATCCATTCTTCCGTAATAAACTCCCAGTATCCGCCGGCACCGGATTTAAAGTGAACCGTTGCCGGAATGTCATGATTGTAAAGCTCATCACAAACGGCTGCCAGCTCATCTGTGGTTCTCGGAGCCTGCGTAATGCCGGCTTCTTCAAAAAGGTCTTTATTGTACACGATTCCCATAACACCGCCTGCAAACGGAATCCCATAATAATGTCCATCTGCATTCCTGGTAAGCTCCAGATACGATTCATCAAATTTTTCACCGAGCTTTTTGGAATCCCCCTCACATACCGTATCATACAGACTGTCAAGCGGTTCCAGGTAAGTCGTGTCGTAGCTGTTTAATCCCATGTAGATATCTACCGTATCCACTTCCTCTTTTCCTAAAGTACCCATAATGGAAGAGTCATCTGCCGTTGCCTTATAGTACGCATGATACTCCGGATGGGCTTCGTTAAATGCTTCTACCATGGCGTCCAACCAGTCTGTTCCGTAACCGGAATTCCAGTAGGCAATCTCAATATCCGTCTGAGAGGTACCGCCATTATCCTTCTTTGCACCGCCGCATCCGATTAAACAGGCTGCTATCATGGACACGGTTAATCCTAAACTCACTAATCTTTTTACTCTTTTCATGTTCGCAATCTTCCTCGCTTTCTTAGCCTTTGATTCCACCGATGGATACGTTGGTGGTAATCGTTTTGTTAAATACAATAAACAAAATCAATGCCGGGATACAGATGATGATACAGGCAGCAAACAGTATATCCAGCCTTGCCCGGTAAATCATTTCTGTATTAAACTGATAAATTCCAACCGGCAGTGTGGGCAGACTCGGCAGATAAATCAACTGACTGTCGTAGCTGTTCCATGCTGCCAACCAGTTCGTCAGATACAAAGCCCCGAAAATCGGCTTTGCCTGTGGTATCATGATTTTAAAGTATATCTGATAGTCATTGGCACCATCCATCTTGCCTGCCTCCGCATAGGTCCATGACAGATTCTTAAAATACGCCATATAGTACAGAGCCGCCGGTCCAAAGCCTCCGATTGCCAGAATGATATGCCAGTAAGAGTCTATCAGTCCAAGCTTACTAATCAAGGTGTACGTCGCACCGCCACTTCCGTATAAAGGAAGGGTCATCATGACAAGAATAATGGGATACACCAGTTTCTGCCCCGGAAACTTATATTTCGAACAGCAGTAGGCAAAGCTCATGGTTGTAAACTGTGATACCAACGTAGTTAACACTGAAAAATAAACACTGTTAAACAACATATGAAAGAAATTGTTTCCGTTGACCTCAAGCCTTTGGAATACTTCCACAAAATGCTCCCAATGCCATGTCTCCGGCAGACCAAAGGGGTCCAGTACAATTTCGTTATGCGTTTTACATCCGGCAATCACTGCCCACACAAGCAGATACACATAGCTGGCCGCCACCATGAAAAAAATGATGGAAACAAAAATATGTATCGCAATCTCTATGGGAGCTTTTCGTCTGAAATTTTTAAAAATATCTATCTTCTTCACTTCGTCACCCCCATTAGAACTCTACTTCTTCGAAATAACTGTCTGCTACTTTTCGGACAGACAGCGATATGATAATCGCAATCACCGTCATTACAAAACCTACAGCAGACAGGTAGTGGAATGCATTGGATGTCTCCGCAGTTCCCGCTACATTTAATACCTGCAGGTAGGTCCAGCAGCTCAATGTCATCGTCCCGTACTCCCCGCGTGTCAGAAGGAACACAGCTCCGGAAGCACCGAATACTCCACATGCCATCATGACAATCTGGAGGGAAACGGTGGGCCACACCATGGGGACTACGATTTTTGTAAATTCTGTCCACCAGTTGACACCGTCGATTCGACCTGCCTCCAGCATTTCTCCCGGAATCCGGGCGAAGGTTCCGCCCCAGATAATCAAGTCTCCCGGGAATCCTAACCACAGCATATGTAAAAGAACTGTGGCATTGGCGAATCTGGAATCCGACAGAAGCTCCGGCACATAATCTAAATGCAACAGATTTTGTACAGTCTCTGCAATAAATCCGTTGGGAGATACCATACGGTTAAAAATCATGGCGATTGCCACACCAAAGATGATGCTTGGCAGGAAGAATAAAATCCGATAGATTCCTGCAAAGGGAACTTTCTTGTAGATAAAGAAAGACACCAGCACCTTAAATGGGTAGCTAAGCACAAGCAATCCAAACGTCAGCAACGTGTTTTTCAGAGCCGTCCGAATATCGGAAGATGCTATCTGAAATTCCTGAAAGAGCCGAGTAAAGTGTTCCAACGTCAACGTTCCGTCCACCTTTGTAAACGCCATCAGAAAGGAAGACAGATTGGTGTAAACATAGAATACTAACCAGTTCAATACCGGAAGCGCTACACAGAACAGAATGAATGAAATCTCCATCCAGTTTTTCTTCTTTTTGATCTTAATTGGTTTTTCCATGTGATTTCTTCCCTCTTTTCTTGTTCATAACCACTCCTGCAATGCCGCCGGCAAGCAAGATTCCCACGCTGACCGCAATCCCGATAACCTTTGGAGAAACCGTCTTGGCTTGTGCTTCAATGGTCTGATACTCCGGGTCATCCGACCACTTGGCATACAATGTCACCGTGCGGTCTACTATCTGCTCAAAAGAATACTCGCTTCCATCGGAAAGATACCAGCCTAAAAATTCTGCACCCTCTTTCTTTGGAGTGTCCGGTTTCTGTGCCACGTATCCGCAGACGCCGTCAATCTTTTGCTGTGGAATGGTTTCTTCCGTTCCGGTCTCAAAGTTAAGATAATAGGTGCCCAGTCGCACATAGGTGCGTCCCTGCGCATCTGTGAATTTTTCAAAATAATACTCGTAGCTCTCTTCCGTCTCTGCAAAACGAAGGGTGAGCGTATCTTCTTTTACACTGTAGGTAATATTCTCCGTCTTCCCGTCACGAGTTACCTTTGCAGTTTTGTCCGCATAGAGTGCAATAACCGAACCGGACTCCCTGCTGTAATACATCGCCTCACACCCGGAGTAATCCTCAAGCTCCCCGAAATGCTCTACGCTCATCGCGCAATTGCTCTGTACACTGAGGTTGTTTTTCGCCGAATCATAACATTTAAAATCGGTTAGTTCAAAGTTTGCATCCGCACCTTCTCCTTCTCCAAACCAGAGCGTGAAGTATGGAGCGTCTGCTGCATATTCCCCTACTCCTTGTGTGAACTCATGGAACTCGGTGGTTCCATTATAGGTGCGCTGTATCAGTGCCATGAAGAGCTGATCCCGCTTTTCAAACCGAATGATATAGGAGGCGCCTGTCTGCAACAAATATCCGGGACCCATAGGGTCTACCGTTTCCAGATATGCCATCCCGTGTTCCCACGGCCACCAGTCCTGTGGCCCCTTTATGCAGGCAACTCCGTTCTGCGCCACCTTTGTATCGCAGGACTGCACCGTATACTCCATGTAAACCGTGTTTGCCTCTGTGGGAATCTTGCTGCTTAATGCTACCAAAGAGCCATGCTCCACCTTAATGGAGTATCTGTGGTCTACCTCCGTATCCTTACTCATGAGTTTCGCATCATCCAAAAGTGACTCTCGATGCTTTCCGGCATACACGCCCAAATCCTTTCCCGTCTGGTCATAGCATCTGATGTTGGAGAATTTGGCAGAAACCTTGCTTCCAAACCACACTCCCACATAAGTTACGTCATCCGTAAACGGAAAAACCTGTGAACCTGCCGTACTCGAATCAAATACGATGTATTTGGACTGCTCTCCCGTCTCATCTGAAATTGCGGCGATATACTGAAATCCCTTTTCGTTGTAGAAGAATTTGAAAAAGTATGTATACCCTTCTTTTAACAATCCCCCATCATTGGAAGACATTAAAACGCCGCCCTGTTCATAGGGAAATTCCAAATCCGGCTGGTCCGTTCCGATGATGCCGTTCTGAAGCGACTCGTTATCCTCCCGCACTTTTTCCACCGTATAGGTCAGATACACCGCTCCACCTTTCTTCAGGTTCACCGGAGTGGCACTTCCCATAAAAACATCCGGTGTCCGAAACGAAGCAGAATACTCTTCCGGCGGAGGGGTCACGCTATCATCCGCTGCCTCTGAGACGAATCCCACATTTGTGATTATCATGCACGCTGTCAGGAAAACCGCCATCAGAAATCGGCATTGTTTTCTGTGTTTCATAATCTCATACCTCCTTTTTTTATAGTCTATCATTCCTTTTTTCTTTTTTCTTCCCTTTAATGCCTTTTTTTATGTGAATTTTTTTTATTTCCAGTATTTCCCTTGTTTCTCCATCTTCCCGATAAAATATGGGGTTTTATATTTTTATATGAACTTTTTTATTTGTTTTTTATGAATTTTTATATTTTTATTGACGTTCTGTTTTTCAGTTAATATAATGGATTTGAAACAAAATGAAATATTTTTTTGTGAATTTATCACACATCTGTACAGAAAGGAGTCTTTCCAAAGTGAATCGAACCTCAGAGAAAAAAATTTGGAATAAATCATTCGATGAAGCATATGGCAATGCGAAAATAAATGGATATGGTGGATTTGGATTTTCCTCCTATGATACTTCTCCTCATACCCATCCGGATTTTTATGAGATTACCTATATCGTATCTGGAGTGTGCACTCACATTTACGGGGATACCTCCAAGGTCATCACCCCGGGGACTCTGTTACTGATGGCACCCCACTCCATGCATCGTATCTACACAGAACCTATGCAGTCCACGTTTTTCGCCATCTGCATCGAGAAAGACTATTTTCGGAACTTTCTGGAACAGCATTTTCCGGACTTTTCGGATAACGCATTGCCCAAATGCACCCAACTGAATCTGGATAATCCGGATTTGACTTACTTAGAACAACTCGGTCATCATCTCAGTGTCCCGCATCCGTCTTTTCACGTAGCGGATACCATTCTTTACGTGGTGCTGATGAACCTGTTTTATAAAAAAATGCAGTCAAAGACATCCAAGGCTCACCACGTGCAGTATCTCTTAAGCATCTTGAATGAACCGATTAATTTGAACCTTTCCGTCAAGGACCTGTATGATGCAGTGGCGGATGTGCCTGTTCCGACGCTGATTAAGAATTTTAAAGAACAGACCGGATACACCATCGTAGAATATAAGACCAAAAAGAAAATGGAGTTTGCAGCCGATATGCTTCAAAACTCCAATAAAAAAGTGATTGATATTGCGTATGAACTCCACTATGAGTCCTTAAGCTATTTCCTTCGTTGCTTTAAGAAGGAGTTTGGGATGACTCCAACCGAATACCGCAACCGGTACCAAAAGAAGTAAAAATACCGTTCTTCAAATTTCTTCAATATTCCAACTCCCCACCCTCTCAATCTTGAGTGGGTGGGGAGTTTCTTTAACCATATAGATTACTATCTGTGTACTTCTCATTTATACATGTCATATTCTTGTTCTTATGGGCAAGCAGCCACTCAAATACTTCCGGGTTACAATATGTATCACTCCACGCATCATGTCCAGTATTTGGATAAACAGTTAATCTCGCATTTCCTCCTGCCTGATTAACGGCATTCACCATCTTCACAGATTCTTCCACTAACACAGCAGAATCTTTTTCTCCATGAAATGCCCATATCGGTACATTTACAAGACGGTCTGCATTCCAGTACATACCTCCGCCACATATAGGAACAATCGCCGCAAAATATTCCGGCATGCTCATAGCTAATTGCCATGCAGCATAACCTCCCATACTTGCTCCTATCACATATATTTTTTCATGATTGACGCATCGATTTGCTGCTATTTCTTTTACAAAACCTTCTAATACCTGAAATAAATCAAACCATGTATTTTCAGAACATTGTGGAGCTACTGTTACAAATGGTAAACTCATATTATCCGTTATTCGAAAAAAGGGATTATTCAACAGCAGATCAATGTCATTTCCTCTTGAACCTGCCCCATGCAATAATAATAAGAGGGGGTATCTTTCCTCGGGATGATAATTCTTCGGATATCGGACTACATATTGCATTTCTTTAAATTGTTTTACTTCTTTTTTCATTTGTATTACCCCTTTTCATTAGACAATGGAATGTTAACATTATAATGCAAAAGGCTACAGCGTGCAACACTGATATTCAATGTCAGAAACTTCCTCACCGCACTTCTGCAACCTGTAAAGAACCATATCTCCTTCTCCCAGCGTTACATGAATGCATTCCGTACACTCATTGATGCAGTAATGCTTTCCGTCCGCTCTGGAAACCTCATATATTCTGTAGCTGTTTTTCAATGGCAGAATAAAACTCTGAGCGTTCTCATAATCCCTGTTCAAAACAGCGAGATATTGATTGTCATAATCATCCGATAATACGCCTACTGTGCACCGGAAAGGAAGATCCTCTAAATCCAGTACACTTTCTGCCACATCTTCTCTGAAATGTTCGTTAAAATACGCATCATTTGCCAACAATTCGGGGCTATGATATACATGCTCTGACTTGAGCGCCATAAATGTTTTTCCAAGTTCTTTTACTTTCGCAACCTGTTGTTTAAAGTCATCAAAAAAGCACCCTTCTTCAAAATCAGATTCCAATATTCTGCGTTTTTCGTCCATTTTGTCAGGACTGCATATTGAACCGGCGATTCCATAACACTGAAGACCTTTTGCACCATATAACAAAGCATAATTCATCTGAAGTCTTATCATGGAAAACTTAAGGTTCGGTCCATTCCATATACGTATCACCTGGTAATAAAACCAGAAGGGAATATTTCTTTTTACACTCTCTTCTCTGGCTACAGCAAGATCCTTCCATAAATTTGAATTGTCCAGCTGTTCCTCTTCCTTTAAAAGCTTTCCACTCCCCCCAAAAGGATAGAAATCCACAGACAGAACCGATGGCTGTATTTCTTCACAAAATCGGGTTATATATTGCGGATACAGTTCATTCTCCCACGTATAATCCGGATTATAGCTTGGATTGGCAGCTACAAATGACAATTTACCCGGTGCAAATTTATCAAACCATTCTATCTGCATTGCCGCATCCGCTATATCCTTATCCTCCCATGGCTCATCCCATACATAAAATCCTTTCAGGCATAAACGGTCATTTGTCCGCTCAACAATTGCTTTCACGTCTGCTTCTGTCATATCAAGATGCGGTTTGTTTTGAAATCCTCCAAACAGGCTTAAATCCTGCCATATAAGATTCATACCTTCCTTTTCACAAACAGATAACGCTCTTTCCGCAGTATTATGATGGGCATGCCCCAATTCCACCTGATTAAGTCCAAGTTTTTTCAATTTTCGAATTACCTTTTCTACCCCCGCCAGTTCTACTTCTTGTCTGCTGACACCACTGATATTAAAAGTTGAAACAATAAATTCCCTCTGTCTGTAACTCCGTTTTTTATTTCCAAGTGGTTGAAATGTAAGTATTTTCTTCATTACAGTAAATCCTCCTTTTAAAGTTTCACGGTTTTCCCTGTCGCAATACTTTCATAGCAGGCATTCATTGCTTCGATTGTTTTCTTGTGCCATTTCAAATTGATTAATGGCGTTTTATGATTTCTGATATTATCAACAAACTCGTCAATCAATCCAATCCATTCATCAAAATAAGTATACTGAACAGTGTATCTGTCATTGGGGCAGCCATTGTGGTACACGTTGGGTCCGAAACAGTCTGCCATAACAGTACCATT
>ONED01000032.1 GCA_900316755.1 uncultured Eubacteriales bacterium | reverse complement strand
TCCCTTTAGACACGGAAGGTTCACCATCATAGTTAACAGAGGATTTATAGCCTTTATAAAGCAAGACAATGGGACGCTTTATAAACTGCACCCTCTTTTAACTGCTCAGTACAAGATACAATGACTGCCATACACTTTTGGCTCTGTTTTATGAGGTAAATATTTAAAGAAAAGCCTGAAAAATCAATGATTTAGGGCTTGACATTATAGGAAGGAGGTTCTATATTATGATTGAATGGGAATTAGTCGATTGGGTAATCGAACTATATGAGCGTGGACAAGGTCACAGCATATCACAAGAAATGAACAATGCCATTGAACAAGCAGCCAAGAATTGCACTAGCAACAATGATGACACCCCATGCCATGAGAGAGAACGCTAATAGCTATATAATCTCTTAAACTAATTATCTATTCACAGATGTGGTTTTCCACATCTGTGAACAATAAATCACACTCATCCCATTACGAATAAAAGTCACAAACCACTCTTCCCATTACGAATAAAAGTCACAAAATCTCTCCGTACCACCCTGTATCATCTAGTCCGTTTTGTCCTATTTTGTACGGAAAATGGGGATTTTTCGGTACTAAACAACACTAAAAAACACTACTTTTTTGCCAATCCCATTCTAGGACACAAAATACTCCACCGCATTCTCCGGGAAGAACTCCTTGAATTCCCCGTAGAGCTGCGCTGCCAGGGTCTTATTGTGAGCGATTATGAGTGTTGGTTTATTTAATTGTTCGATAACGTTTGCCATGGTAAAAGTCTTACCAGAGCCCGTAACTCCGAGTAGAGTCTGGCATTGATTGCCTTCTTTGAACCCTTTTACAAGAGCTTCAATCGCCTGCGGCTGGTCACCGGTAGGCTGATATTCGGACTTTAAAACAAATCTATCCATAAGAAATCTCCTGATTTTGAAATGATATCATCTGTTACCACCCCACTATCGCACACAACAGAAAAAAAAGCACAGAACATTCAAACCCATGTTCTGTACTTTTTCTATTTTTCTATTCAAAGCGCACCTTCATATATCCCTTTATTTCCTGCACACACTTTTCAAATCCCAGCTTTCCGCTGTTGAGGCACAAATCGTAATTCCTTGCATCCGTCCACTCCCGGCCGGTATAATGCTTATAGTAGTCCGCCCGATACCGGTCCGTTTTCGCGATGAATTTCTTCATCTCGGACTCCGTCATGCTGTTTCTTTCCATCGCCCTTGCCAGATTGAATTCCTCCGATGCATGGACAAATACGCTGATTACATTCGGATAATCCTTTAGCACGAAGTCGGCTGCCCGGCCTACAATCACACAGCTTTCTGTCTCTGCAAGGTGTTTTATTACCTTTGCCTGATAATTAAACAGATTCTTCGCCGATACAAACTCACTGCTGTCCGGCGGAATGAGTTCCCCGGTGTAAACATCCGTAGTCATGCGGAGCAACGGACTGTTCTGAAGCTTTTCATCCAACTGCATAAACAACCGCTCGTGAATCCCGCTTTCCTCTGAAGCCAGCTTTAAAAGATTCTCCCCATAACAAGGGATTCCCATTTCTTTTGCCAGCATCTCTCCAACCGTCTTACCACCGCTTCCATACTGTCTTGCAATCGTAACAACTACATTCTTCATCCTCGCATCCTCCTATTCTCCAAGATATGCTTTTTTAATCGAATCATCATTCATCAGTACTTTTGCATCTCCCTCCAGAACGATGTTTCCTGTTTCAAGTACATATGCCCTGTCTGCGATAGAAAGTGCTTTTTTTGCATTTTGCTCCACCAGAAGCACCGTAGTTCCACCGGCGCTTACTTCTTTAATGATATCAAAAATTTCATTTACAAAAATCGGAGACAGACCCATAGAAGGTTCGTCCATCACGATAATCTTTGGATGAGACATGAGTGCACGCCCCATCGCCAGCATCTGCTGTTCTCCGCCGCTTAACGTACCTGCAAGTTGGTTTTTCCGTTCCATAAGGCGCGGAAATCTTTTATAAACCATCTCCAGTGTCTTTGCGATTTCGTCCTTATCTTTTCTGGTATATGCGCCCATTCTGAGATTCTCATACACACTCAATTCCGCAAATACCCTTCTCCCTTCCGGCACATGAGCCATTCCCAGCGACACAATCTTGTGTGCCGGCATTTTTGTAATATCTTTTCCCTCAAAGGTCACCGTTCCCTTTTTGGGAGAAATCAGTCCCGTAATGGTCTGCAGAATCGTAGTCTTTCCTGCGCCGTTGGCTCCAATCAGGGAAACGACTTCCCCTTCCTTTACTTCAAAGGAAACCCCCTTGATTGCCCGAATCATACCATAGTATACTTCCAGGTCTTTTATCTCAAGCATTGCCATGTCCGTCACCCTCCTATTCACCAAGATATGCCTTAATTACTTCCGGGTTGTTTAGAACATCACCGGTTTTTCCTTCTGCCAGAACCTGACCGAAATTGAGTACCGTGAGTTCCTCACAGATGCCGGACACCAGTTTCATATCGTGCTCAATCAAAAGTATGGTCATATCAAAATGATCCCGCACAAAAGAAATCGTGTCCATCAATTCCTTTGTCTCGTTGGGATTCATTCCGGCTGCCGGCTCATCCAATAGAAGGAGCTTCGGCTCTGTAGCAAGCGCCCTTGTAATTTCCAATTTTCTCTGCTTTCCATAGGGAAGATTGGATGCAAGTGTCCCCGCTTCCTCATCCAGCCCGAACACTTTCAAAAGCTCCATCGCTCTTTCGTCCATTTCCTTTTCTACCTTATAATATCTTGGAAGGCGGAAAATTCCTTCAAAAGCAGAATATTTATGATGATTCTGCAGGCCTACCTTCACATTATCCAGTACCGTCAAATCCTTAAACAGACGAATATTCTGGAATGTTCTCGCGATTCCTTCTTTGTTAATCTCGATAGTCTTCTTTCCCACAATATTCTCCCCATCCAGCAGAATGACGCCCTCGTCCGGCTTATATACCCCGGTCAGGAGGTTGAACACCGTCGTTTTCCCGGCACCGTTTGGTCCAATCAGACCATACAGGCAGCCTTTTTCAATCGTCAAATGGAACTCGCTTACCGCTTTCAAACCGCCAAAGGAGATTCCAAGATTCTTTACTTCCAATAATGCCATATCTATGCAACCTCCTTTTGTTCTTTCTTTTTGGCAGGTCGTATCTTTGCCACCACTTTTTCACGCCACTCGATTGCTTTCGGACTCCAGTTAAAGAGCATCATAGCAATCAGGACAATCGCGTATATCAACATACGATAATCCTGAAGTCCTCGAAGCAGCTCCGGAAGCAATGTCAGAACAATCGCTGCGATAATAGAGCCCCGGACATTTCCAATCCCGCCAAGTACCACAAATACCAGAATCATAATCGACATATTGTATCCGAAGTTCTTCGGCTGAGCGGTCAGCGTTGCCAGATTATGCGCATAGATAACCCCTGCCGCACCTGCAAGAGCCGCTGAGACAGAAAATGCCATCAGTTTATATTTTGTAACATCAATTCCAATGGATTCCGCCGCAATCCGATTGTCACGGATTGCCATAATCGCACGCCCGCTTCTGGAATGAATCAGATTCAGCACCACAAAAAGAGTAATCAGGATTAACACAACGCCAATCGTGAACGTAGAGTCCTTCGGCGTCCCGGTAATCCCCTGCGGCCCATTAATCAAAATCGTCCCGTCCTTTTCCAATCCCAGCGAAAGGGAATCTTTTGTCGAAAAATGAAACCCGTTGGAATCTTTTCCAATAAACAGAATATTCACAACATTCTTTATAATCTCGCCAAAGGCCAGCGTTACAATCGCAAGATAGTCCCCGTTCAGACGCAGAACCGGAATTCCAATCAAAACTCCGAAAAGACCTGCCATCGCTGTACCGAGCAGCAAGGCCAGGAAAAACCGAAGTCCGGCTATCGGAATCACATCTACCATGCACTTAGAGAAAAATGCGCTGGAAAATGCACCTACGCACATAAAACCTGCATGACCAAGGCTCAGTTCTCCCAGGATACCAACTGTTAGGTTCAGGGAAACCGCCAAAATCACGTAAGCACAAATCGGAACCAGAAGTCCCTGCATCAGGCTGGATAGATTCCCTGTCAGAATCATCCCCTGAACGACTGCATAGATCACAATCACCATCAAATATGTAATCAAATTACTTTTTGTCGTCTTGTTCATTTTCTTTCTGTTCTTCATACCGCGCACCTACACTTTCTCTTGAATATTCTTGCCCAGAATACCGGTAGGCTTCACAATCAGCACTACAATCAGCACCGCAAACACAATCGCATCTGCCATCTGTGTAGAAATATATGCTTTTCCAAAAATCTCTATGATTCCAAGCAGAATTCCTCCTATCATGGCACCCGGAATGGAACCGATTCCACCGAATACTGCTGCGACAAACGCCTTAATACCCGGCATGGAACCTGTATAAGGAGTCAGCGTCGGATATGCCGAACACAAAAGCACACCTGCAATGGCAGCCAGTGCCGAACCAATTGCGAAGGTAAGGGAAATCGTCTTGTTTACATTGATTCCCATCAGTTGCGCCGCACCTTTATCCTCAGAGACTGCGCGCATTGCCTGTCCGGCTTTTGTCCTTTTGATAAAAAGGGTAAGTCCAATCATAATCACGATACAACAGCCAATCGTCACAATCGTTTCTCCGGAAATCGTAAGTTTCCCTCCTGCCAGAGAAAGGGACTTCAGAGGTACTACGGAAGTAAACGATTTTGTGTTTGCTCCGAAAATCAAAAGTGCCACATTCTGCAACAGATAACTGACACCGATTGCTGTAATCAAAACTGCAAGAGAAGATGCCGCATTTCGGAGCGGACGATATGCAACATATTCGATTGTTATCCCCAGCACCGTACAAAATACCATCGCAATCAGTACGGCTGCTATCGGAGAAAGTCCTGCTCCTGTCATCGCCGTCAATGCCACATAGGCTCCAATCATGATAACATCCCCATGAGCAAAATTCAGCATCTTTGCAATGCCGTATACCATCGTATATCCAAGGGCAATCAGTGCATATACGCTTCCAAGACTGATGCCGTTTATCAGGTAAGATATAAAACTCATACAAAACCCCCAATCTAATAAAAAGAAGGTTATCTAAAACAGATAACCTTCTGTCTGACTAATCCTGCTTACTCTGCAACTGCATAATCACCGTTGGCAATCTTCACAATCATAGCTTCCTTGCTTGGCTCTCCGTCTGCACTCCATGTAAGTTTCTTTGCAGTCACGCCTTCCATTTCAATTTCTACCATTGCCTTCTTCAATGCATCGCATACATCAGATGGTTTCATATCCGGTTTTACATCCGCTTTTTCCATTGCTGCCTTGAGTGCATAAACACCATCATATGCGTCTGCCGCAAACTGGTTTGGTGTATGTCCGTATGCTTCCTCAAACTTCTCAACAAACTTCTGAACCAGCGGATCCGTTGAAGTTGGTGTAAACGGGCTTAAGAACATCAGGTTATTTGCCAGATTTGCATCAAATCCGTCTACGCCGAGGATACCATCCATACCGTCACATCCAAAGAAAATCGGACTGAATTCCATACCTGCTGCCTGCTGCAATACCAGCGCAGCCTGTGAATAATAGAACGGAAGGAATACTAACTCTGCTCCGCCTTCTTTTGCTTTCTGAAGCTGTACAGAGAAGTCTGTATTACTCTCTCCTGTAAATGCTTCTGCTGCTACGATTTCAATATTCTGATTCTTTGCTTCGCCTGCAAATGCTTCATAGATACCGGATGAATATACATCTGAACTGTCATAAATCACAGCTACTTTCTTTGCAAGACCGTTCTCTCCGATATACTTTGCAGATTCTACACCCTGTGTCGGGTCTGAGAAGCATACACGGAACGCATTATCATATTTTACACAATCTACAGCAGTTCCGGATGGTGTAAGAAGGAACATGTCATCTGTGTGTGCCACCTCACCAACCGCAATACACGGAGTAGAAGTTACTGTACCAAGAAGTGCCAGCATCCCCCAGTCTTTCAGGTTGTTGTACGCATTTACAGATTTCTCTGCATCATGCTCATCATCCTGGAAGTTCAGTTCAATCTGGTAGCCGTTGATACCGCCTGCTTCATTGATTTCCTTAACGGCAATCTCAGCACCGCCTTTTACATCCTGTCCGTAGATAGCTGCCGCACCGGTCAAAGGTCCGATACCACCAATCTTAATCGTATCACTGCTTCCATTTGTCTCTTTGTCTGTTCCATTTGCTCCGCATCCTGCAGCGAATGCCATAACCATAGCTGCCGTAAGGACAACAGAGACTACTTTTTTCATACTTTTCATCTTTCTTTCCTCCATTTCAATAAACAGAGCGCACTCTGTTATTTATTATGCAACTGATAATACAGGAAAATAACTCATTTGTCAAGCATAATTTATGCGAGCATCGGCTTTAGTGCTTCCGACAATGCATCCTTCTGTGCCTGCGCCTCTTTTAAGTCTTTTCCCAAAGTCGTAAAGTACGTTTTTATCTTCGGCTCTGTTCCGGAAGGACGTACAATTACTTCCGCACCGCCTTCCAGTGCATAAACCAGAATATTAGCTGCCGGAAGACCTGTCTCCTCCGGTTTCTGATAATCTGTCACTTTCGTAACCGCATATCCGCCAATCTCTGCAGGCGGGTTTTTCCGCAGCTGCTCCATAATGCCGGTCATCTTATCCATACCGGAAAGTCCCGGGAATTCAAAGCTGTCTACTTTATTTAAATAGCGGCCATACTTCGCGTAAATCTCCTCCAGACGCTGCTTGATAGAAGAACCGATACTGCGATAGTATGCTGCCATCTCACAAATCAACATGGAGCCGATGACGGCATCCTTATCACGTACATAAGGTCCTGCCAGATATCCGTAGCTTTCCTCAAATCCAAAAAGGAAGCGGTCTTCCTCCCCGACTGCCTCCAAACGTGCAATCTGGTCACCAATCCATTTAAATCCGGTCAGGACATTTCGCATTTCTACGCCGTAGTCCTTTGCCACCGCATCTGCAAGCCGTGTAGAAACGATGGACTTGACAGCCACCGCATTCTTTGGCATGGTTCCGTTTTCGATTCTGCCGGCACAGATATAATCTAATAAAAGAACACCTACTTCATTTCCGGAAACCAGTTCATATGTACCATCCGGACATTTGATTGCGATACCGACGCGGTCTGCATCCGGATCCGTAGCCAGCATCAGGTCAGCGCCCGTCTTTTCGGCCAGCTCCAAGCCCAAACGAAGTGCCTCAAAAATTTCCGGGTTCGGATAAGGACATGTCGGGAAATTTCCGTCCGGATACTGCTGCTCCGGCACAATCGTAATATCGTCAATCCCAATATCCTTAAGGATTCTTGTAACCGGAACCAGACCGGAACCATTGAGCGGAGAGTATACCAGCTTCAGTCCTGCACTCTTACAGATACCGGGTCTCACACTGCGGGCTTTGATTGCCGCATAAAGCGCTTCGATACAGTCTTCTCCAACGTATTCAATCAGCCCTGCTTTCATGCCTTCCTCGAAGGATATGGTCTTTGCGCCATCTAAAATGTCCGTTTTCTGAATCTCTGCATAAACGACATTGGCTGCCTCATCCGTCATCTGGCACCCGTCCGGTCCATATGCCTTGTAACCGTTATACTTTGCAGGATTGTGGGATGCCGTAATCATAATCCCTGCGTTTGCCTCATAATAGCGCGTCGCAAAGCTGAGTGCCGGCACCGGCATCAGAGCATCATAAATGCGTACCCGGATTCCGTTTGCTGCCAGTACACAAGCTGCCGTTTTTGCAAACACATCACTGTTAATACGACTGTCATAGCTTATGGCAACCAACTGGCTGCCACTCTGGGTTTTTACCCAGTTTGCAAGTCCCTGCGTAGCCTGACGCACCACATAAATATTCATACGATTGGAGCCTGCGCCCAGGATTCCGCGTAATCCTGCAGTACCGAACTTTAATGCCACAGCAAAACGTTCTTTGATTTCTTCCTCGTTTCCGGAAATGGATTCCAATTCGCTCTTTAACGCAGCATCCTCCAAATCTGCTTCCATCCATCGTTTATAATCATCCATATACATGTTTATTCCCCTTTCCTTTGAAATAATTTTATTTTTTCGCGTTTCTCGCTTTGAACATCTCTACCACATTCACCGTCTCTTCTGTCGGATTCGAAATCACGGCAGAACCAAATATCTTACACATCGGATTCTCTGTCACCCGTGCCACGGCCGCACTGACTGCTGCCACATCCCCACTTACAAAAACAAGCACATGTCCACCACACTTTGTATCCTTTGTTTCGTATTGTACTTCTGCAGTTTTCAACATCTGATCCGTTACAATCACTGCATTCGACTCTCCTAATACCTCTACTAATCCAAATGCTCCGTATCTCATACTACACCTCTGCTTTTCTCTCTACTTGTGAATCGTCATCGCTGCCGCCAGCTCCGTGCCCTTATCCGGTGCTGCAATCACTGTGTGTGAAACAATCTTCGCAATGGGTGCTGCTTTACGAAGCGCCGCCTCCATAGCCGCATTCACATCAGATATGCTCCCTCTCATCTTCACACAGGCACCTGCGCCGAGACGATTTCGTTCCACTGACTGAATCTTCACATCCGCTGTCTTTGCCGCTGCATCCAGTGCCACGAAACAGGCACACTCACTATCAAGTTCAAAAACTCCAATCGCCATTCCATCATACTGTCCGCTCATACATATTCTCCATTCTTTTGGTATATTCACTACTAAAAAATTGTAACATATTTTAAAAAAAGATACAATCTCATTCTCGTAACTTCATAATCCCATGAACCAGAATTTTTACGTCATCCAGAATATAATCGAATGCACCGGCCTGATACATATTGATAATAATCATCCCGATGGGTACCGCAAAAATCATTCCCCATATGCTTCCCACCTTATAACCGAGATACAGAAATACCAACGTCGGGAGAGGCTTTAATCCAAGTCCGTCCCCCACAAACTTTGGCTGAATCAGCTGTCTCACAATCTGGGTGACCGCGTACAGAATAAGGAGTGCGACAGCCATCTTATAATTTCCCACCAGAAGCTTATAAACCGCCCACGGCACCAAAGTAATAGCAGTCCCAAGAAAAGGAAGAAAATCTAAGAATGCAAACAAAAGTGCCAGCACAAAGGCATACTCGACCCGCAGAATCAAGAATCCCACAAACATGATTGCCGCCAGCACCAGCATAATTTGGAACTGTGCCTTAAAATACCCACCCACTGCGTACTTGAGATTCGATGTCACCATTCCCATCCGTTTGCGAATCGGTTCCGGAGTCACTTTTTTTGCCCATGCAATCACTTCTTCCCGCTCTGAGACAAACAGATAAGCAGACACAATCGATACAATCGATGCAATCAGCACCGACGGAATACTCTTTGCCACATTTCCGGCAGCCTCTACCGTCGGTTCACTTAAATTGGCAATCCACTCTCCCATCATGTTTCCCAGATTCAGGACGATGTTATTCCATCCTGTCTGTACCTCTTTGGGCAGAAGCTGGTACAGCCCCTGTAGATTTGCTCCGATTTTTTCAAAACCTTGTTCCATATCCCGATACATTGACGGTAGATTTTCAATCAGCCCCGCCGACTCTTTTACAAGGCTTGCAATTCCAAGATAGATGACTCCCACTACTGCTCCAAGTACGAGTATAATGGTAATCACCGAGCCCAGTTTTTTCACAATCTTTAACCTTTTCTCCAGCCAGCAGACCATTGGATTTGCAATATAGGCAATCATCCAGCCAATCACAAACGGCATAAAAAGTCTTAAAAGCTTCCATCCGACAACCACAAATAAAATCGTGGCAGTCAGGCTGAGCAAAAGACTCACCAGTACTTTCCAATATGGACGCATATTCTCCACTTTTCTCACCTCGAATCCATTCTTAACGGGGAAGCCTATACTTCCTCCGTCGGTAAATACTCTGTTTCTATCAGTTCCCAGATTTCCTCCCTGCCCTGTTTCGTCTCCGCAGAGAACGGAATGACCGTTGTTCCCGGGAGCAGTCCCAAGCCCTCTTTCACAATCTTAAGCTGCTTTTGAACCTGACTTCGTTTCATCTTATCCAGCTTCGTTGCAATAATAATCGGTCGGTATCCTTGCGCAACAATCCATTCATACATTTGTCTGTCATTGGCAGACGGTTCATGCCGGATATCAATTAACAAAAAGACAGCTTTTAGCTGTTTTGAAGTGTGGAGATAGCGTTCAATCAACTTTCCCCACTGCTCCTTTTCCCGCTCAGACACCTTTGCGTATCCATATCCCGGCAAATCCACTAAATACATTTCTCCGTTGATATCATAGAAATTGATGGTCTGCGTTTTTCCCGGAGTTGCAGAGGTTCTCGCCAGTGCCTTACGGTTCATCAGCGCATTAATCAAAGACGATTTTCCCACATTCGACTTTCCGGCAAACGCAATCTCCGGTCTGTCCGTTTCCGGGAGTTTGCTTGTAATTCCGCACACTATTGCCAATTCTACATTTTTAATCTTCATGTTCCCTTTCCTCTTGTACCAGTGCAATCCGGAGCACTTCGTCCATATGATTCACCGGAATAATCTCCAATCCTTTTGTAATTTCTGCTGCAATCTCATCCACATCCCGTCTGTTTTTTTCCGGAATCAGGACGGTCTTTACTCCCGCAGTTTTTGCGGCAAGCAATTTTTCTTTTAAGCCCCCGATGGGAAGCACCCTTCCCCGCAGCGTAATCTCACCGGTCATCGCAACGTCTGCTCTGATTTTTTTATTGGTAATCGCTGAAATCATCGCCGTCGCCATGGTAATCCCGGCGGATGGCCCGTCCTTCGGCACAGCCCCCTCAGGGATGTGAATATGGATGTCATGTGTTTCAAAAAAATCTTCCGGAATGCCATATTCATTTCCAATGGAACGAATATAACTGATTCCGGTTCTTGCAGATTCCTTCATCACATCACCGAGCTGTCCGGTCAATAAAGTTTCCCCTTTCCCCGGCATAATATTCACTTCGATTTCCAGGGTGTCTCCTCCGACGCTCGTCCACGCAAGTCCCCTTACAATGCCGACTTCATCCGTCTCATTAATCATCGTGTGAGAATACTTCTCTTTTCCGAGATACTTTCCCAGATTCCGGTCGGTTACATGAATACACGCTTTCCCGTTTTCCAGAATTTCTCTTGCAGCTTTTCTGCAGATTTCTCCAATCGTGCGCTCAAGCTGCCGCACTCCGGCTTCCCTTGTATAGCTTCCCACCATTTTCCACAGCGCACTTCTGCTGATTTTGAGCTGTTTCTCAGAAAGTCCGTGTTTTTCAAGCTGCTTCGGAAGCAGATGTTCCATCGCAATATGTAACTTCTCGTTCTCCGTATAGCTGCCAATCTCAATGACTTCCATACGGTCCAGAAGCGGTCTCGGAATCGTCTGTAAGCTGTTCGCCGTCGTGACAAACAATACCTCTGACAAATCAATGGGAAGCTCTATATAGTGGTCACGGAACTTTACATTCTGTTCTCCGTCCAACACCTCTAAAAGTGCGGAAAAAGTGTCCCCTTTGTAATCATTACTCACCTTGTCAATCTCATCCAGAAGCAGAACCGGATTTTTTACACCGGTGGACTTCAGGGCATTGGCAATACGCCCCGGCATGGCACCTACATATGTCTTCCGATGGCCGCGGATTTCTGCCTCATCACGCACACCCCCAAGGGAAATTCTCGCATAAGGCTTTTTGAGTGCTCTGGACAATGATTTTGCAATCGAAGTCTTTCCGGTTCCCGGCGGCCCAACCAGACACAAAATCGGGCTCTCCCCCTTTTTCGTCAAGGCACGGACTGCCAGAAATTCCAGAATCCGCTCTTTCACCTGTGAAAGTCCGTAATGATCCGCTTCCAGAACCTGCTTTGCATAGGAAAGGTCCGAATGATCCGCCGCCGCATGATTCCACGGCATCTCCAGCAAGGTTTCAATATAGGAGCGTGTCACCCCGTTTTCTGCCGCACTCTGCTGAGAACTCTTAAAACGGGCAATTTCTTTCATCAAACGCCTTTTTACTTCGTCAGATGCCTGTAACTTCTTCGTCATCTGTTCGAATTCTTCTGCATCGGACACCACATTTTCCTCACCCAGTTCCTCCCGGATGACTTTGAGCTGTTCCCGGAGGATAAACTCTCTCTGATGCTGCTCCATGCGCTCCTTGACCTTATTCTGGATGTCCTCCTTCAAATCCAGAACTGCCATCTCATTTGCGATTTTCAGAGCAAGGAGCTGACATCGCTCACGTAGGTCATCCTGCTCCAGAATCTCCTGCAGATTCACATAATCCATCGCCACATTTGCAGCAATCTGATATATCAGACTTCGAAAAGACTTCACCCCTGCAATCTGCGCAATGACGTCCTTCGGTATCTTGCCATGTTTCACGGTATATTCGAAAAACAGTTGCTGCAAATTCTTTGCTTCCGCATTCTCACTGAGTTTTACTTCTGTCTCTTCTTCCTCCGCTTCGGCCACCTCTGCCATGAGACACACATCCTCACGAAGATTCTTAAGTCTCGCTCTTTTTTCTCCTACGACCAGAACCCGGAATACATTCTTTGACATCTTCGCAATCTGTTTGACGGTTGCAATCGTCCCCACTTCATATACATCCTGCCTCCCCGGTTCTTCTATATTCAGTTCTCTCTGTGCTGCCACAAATATCTTCTGTTCTTTACTCTGCATTGCCCTCTGGATTGCTTCCACGGAGCGCGTCCGGCTCACGTCAAAATGAACAACCATCTCCGGCAGAATCGTCATCCCCCGGAGTGCCACCATTGGCATGCTTTCTACAAGATTCTCCATATTTCTCTCCTGATTTTCAAAAAGACGGGCACACCATTGCACCCGTCTTCTTTCTTCCCTGCATCTATTATGCACTCTGCGTTGTAATGGCTTTCGAATTGTAAACCGGATCTGTCTCCCCTTTTACAACTTCTTTTGTAATCAGGCACGACTTCACCGTATTGTCAGACGGCACATGATACATCGTATCCAGCATCAGATTTTCCATAATCGCACGCAGTCCTCTGGCACCGGTCTTTCTTGCAAGAGATATATCTGCAATCTCTTCCAGTGCTTCCCGGTCAAATTCCAGTTCCACTCCGTCCAGTTCCAGCAATTTCTGATATTGCTTTACAATCGCACTCTTTGGCTCTGTCAAAATCCGAATCAGGGCATCCCGATCCAGCATATCCAGAGTAACTGTAATCGGAACACGACCCACCAGTTCCGGAATAATCCCGAATTTCACCAAATCCTGCGGGAGAACCTGACAGAGAACCTCATTGATGTTTCTCTCTTTCTTTCCCACTACGACTGCATTAAATCCCATAGAATTCTTATCCAGACGGGCGTCGATAATCTTGTCCAATCCTTCAAAGGCTCCTCCGCAGATAAACAGGATGTTGGTAGTGTCAATCTGAATCATCTCCTGCTGCGGGTGCTTTCTTCCGCCCTGGGGCGGCACACTTGCCACTGTGCCCTCAATAATTTTCAAAAGTGCCTGCTGCACACCTTCTCCGGAAACATCCCGGGTAATGGACGGATTCTCTGACTTTCTGGTAATCTTATCAATCTCGTCAATATAAATAATTCCATGCTCTGCCCGCTTGATATCCCCGTCGGCCGCCTGAATAATTTTCAAAAGGATATTTTCCACATCCTCTCCCACATATCCAGCCTCCGTCAGTGTCGTCGCATCCGCAATTGCAAACGGTACATTTAAAACCTTTGCCAGCGTCTGTGCCAACAATGTCTTTCCACATCCGGTGGGACCCAGCATCAAGACATTACTCTTTTGAAGCTCCACATCCATATCCCTTCCTGCCAGAATCCGCTTATAATGGTTATAAACAGCTACCGAAAGTACCTTTTTCGCCTGCTCCTGACCAATCACATAATCATCCAGAAACGCTTTCAGTTCCTCCGGTGTCAGAAGATTAATCTCCTCCTGTACGGAGTCCTCTTCAAAGTCCAGTTCCTCCTCAATAATCTCAGAGCAGACTTCCACACATTCATCACAGATAAAAGCACCATTCGGTCCTGCAATCAGCTTGCGCACCTGTGCCTGCGTTTTCCCGCAAAAAGAGCATCTTATAATCTCTTCACTTTTCTTCCCTGCCATACTTTCACCTCATTTTTACGTGTAAAGGGGGTGCTCTAAATTCCAGAACATCCCCTCTCTTTTTGCTTAGTGACTGGTGATAACTTCATCCACCAGACCGTATTCTTTTGCTTCCTGTGCAGACATGAAATTATCCCGTTCGGTGTCAATTTCAATCCGCTCCAGACTTTGTCCCGTATTTGCAGCCAGAATCTGATTCAGACGTTCTCTCGTTTTTAAAATATGCTCTGCTGCAATCCGAATTTCCGTTGCCTGTCCCTGTGTGCCGCCCGATGGCTGATGAATCATAATCTCCGAATTCGGCAGTGCAAACCTCTTCCCTTTTGCTCCGCCGGATAACAGAAATGACCCCATACTTGCAGCCATACCGATGCAAATCGTAGATACGTCACATTTGATGTACTGCATCGTATCATAGATAGCAAGCCCTGCAGAAACGGAACCGCCCGGACTGTTAATGTACAAATGAATGTCCTTTTCCGGATCTTCCCCCTCTAAGAACAATAATTGCGCGATGATGACACTTGCTGAAGCATCTGTTACTTCTTCCCCCAAAAAAATAATTCTTTCCTTCAGTAATCGTGAATAAATGTCATAAGAGCGCTCGCCACGACTGGTCTGCTCAATGACATAAGGTATTACGCTCATGCTCATGCCTCCCCTTCTGTTTGTACTATTCTTCTACGGCGTTCTCTACTAAGAATGTTACGGCTTCCTGTACAGCCATATCCTCTTTCATCTGTTTCTTTTCGCTCTCGCCCATGTATTCTTTTAACTTTTCCACTTCCATTTTATAGGTTTCTGCCATTTTCGCGATTTCCTCATCCAGCTTTTCATCTGAAATCGTAATGCCTTCCGCCTTCGCAATTGCTTCCAGTACCAGTCTTGTCTGAATTCGTTTTACTGCCTGCGGTCTTAATTCTTCCTTCATCTTGTCAGCCGTCATACCTGTAAACTGGAAATACTGTTCCATAGTAAGACCCTGTGCCTGGATTCTCTGTGCGAATTCCTGTGCCATCTGGTTTACCTGTGTATCAATCATCGCATCCGGAATCTCCATAGAAGCATTCTCAACTGCTTTTTCCACTGCCTGATCTTCTTTTTGTCTCTTTCCGTCTGCAGTCTTCTGTTCTTTCAATTTTGCCTTGATGTCCGCCTTGTACTCTTCCAAAGTGTCAAATTCAGAAACCTCTGAAGCAAACTCATCATCCAGCTCTGGAAGCTCTTTCACTTTAATCTCATGTACCGTGCACTTAAACACAGCCGGCTTTCCTGCCAAATCTGCCGCATGGTAATCCTCCGGGAATGTCACATTCACTTCTACCTCTTTTTCTGCTTCTGCTCCGATTAACTGCTCCTCAAATCCCGGAATGAAAGAACCGGAACCGATAGTCAGAGGATAATTTTCTCCCTTTCCGCCCTCGAAAGCGACGCCGTCTACAAACCCTTCAAAATCCAACACAACATCATCGCCATCCTGTACGGCACGATCCTCCACTGCAACTGTCCTTGCATTCTTCTTCTGTTCTTCCTCCAGCTTCGCATCTACTTCTTTCGCAGTTACTCTGTTCGAAACTTTATCTACTTTTAATCCCTTATACTCTCCCAGAGTCACTTCCGGCTTCGTGGCAACCTCTGCGGTGAAGATAAACGGTTTCCCTTTCTCTATCTGCACAACATCAATCACCGGCTGCGATACGATGTCCAGCTCACACGCATCATATGCATCCGCATATGCGCCCGGAATCAGTGCGTTTGCCGCATCATCATAAAAAATTTCCGGACCATACATCTTCTCAAGCATCTGGCGCGGTACTTTTCCCTTGCGGAATCCCGGCAGACTGATTTTGTTTTTCTGTTTCATGTATGCACCCTGAAGCGCCTTCTCTAATTCTTCTGCTGAAACTTCAATGGTGAGTTTTGCCATGTTTTTTTCCATTTTCTCTACTTGTAAGCTCATTACTATTTTTCCTCCTTAAATATATGCGAAAAGTCCGCAGACTTATCTACATCAATAACACTCGTTTTGCTATTATAACACACTCAAAACCAAATATCTAGTCTTGAATTTCATCTAAACCCATGATTTTTGTAATAAACTCGTAAATTTGTGTTTCGTCCAGCGAAAACAGTCCGTTTTCATCTTCCTTTACCGTAAATATCATGGTTTCTGGTTCTCTGTAAGAGGCCTCCTGATACTTTGTATTTAAAAGTTCATAGCAGTTGTTCAAAAATTCCGTCTGCATCTGTGCATTGATTTCCTCAACCGCCCCCTGATATTCCCCTTTTTCCGCTTTTTCATTCAAACGCGCGTATTCTTCGGAAACGGATGCCACAAAGTTCGGGAAAATGTCTGCCGTCTTGTATTCTACCGGCACCTGATATTCCCTCCGGCTGATTTTCTCCGCCTCCTTCACTTCGTATTTCATGGATGCAAAAATAGTCTTTGCCAGTGCAATATATTTTTCTTTCAGAGATTCCTCCATCTCAATCCCACTGGTAATATTATTCTCCACGAAAGACTCCACGCCTTCCTCATACTGTGCATACAGTTCTTCCTTCGTCTGTTCTTCAATCATGCCGGCAGCTTCCTCTACCTTGCCCTGAAAGGTCTGGTCCAGTACCGCACGGGTATATCCACTCGCGTCAAAATCGCGAAAAAGTTCTGCTCCTCCAAGAGCAAAAAACAGTACTACGGCAAGAAGTAAGACTGCTGCGATACTCCCTGCGATAACCATTATCTTCTTTTTTGATTTCATAACCGCTCTCCTTTATTTTTGATACAGAATCGACTTTGCAATCGCATCCGCCTTTTCCTTATCCGAAAGTTTCTCTATCAGCGTAAGAGCAAATGCAATCGCAGTTCCCATCCCACGGCTCGTAATAATAAAATCATCCGTCACGACTTCCTCATACACATACTCTGCACCGACGAGCGCATCCTCAAATCCCGGATAAGAGGTCGCCTTTCTGCCGTTTACCATACCATATTTTCCGAACACACTCGGTGCTGCACAGATTGCCGCAAGGTATTTTTTCTCCCGGTAAAACTGTTCCAAGACCTTTTTTACACCCTCGTGCTTTGAAAGATTTCGTGTCCCCGGCATTCCTCCCGGAAGAACTGCCATATCCTGATTGTCATATGTGACTTCCTCAAATAATTTATCTGCCTGTACATCAATTCCATGTGCGCCATGAATCGTTTTCGTACCCGTAACCGACACAGTCGTGACTTCCATGTCCGCCCTACGGAGCAAATCCACAACGGTCAATCCTTCGATTTCCTCAAATCCGTCTGCCAAGAATACGCAAACCCGTTTTTTCATCCAAACATCCCCCTTTTACAGATTCTTCTGCAATTTTACCAGAATTGCAGAAAAAATGCAAATCCCTTTACTTTTGGGGTAAACTGTATTAGTATAAATAGGAATCGGAGGAAAAAGAAGCCATGGAAATCGAACGAAAATACTTATTAAAACAATTACCGGAACATCTGGAAACATATCCGCACCGCCACTTAGAGCAGGGGTATCTTTGCACCGCCCCTGTGGTTCGTATCCGTAAGGACGATGACCGCTACGAGCTCACTTACAAATCCGGTGGCATGATGGTCCGCGAAGAATATAATCTCCTTCTGACAAGAGAAGCATATGAACATTTAAAAACGAAGATTGACGGACGTCTGATTACCAAAAATCGATACATGATTCCGTATGATGGATATACCATAGAACTGGACATTTTTGAGAACGATTTGGCGCCTCTGGTCCTGGCAGAAGTCGAATTCGAAACAGAAGAAGCGGCAAATCAATTCACGCCACCGCAATGGTTCGGAAAAGATGTGACGTTTTCAGGCGCATACCACAACAGTGTGCTAAGTCGAATTTGAAAATGTATTCTGTCTATACACCGAAGGTGTACAACCTCTTATTTCTTTGAACTTTCTGGTAAAATAATTTACATTTTCATAGCCACATGCTTCTGCTATCTCGATAATAGAAAGCGCTGTCTGCCGCAACATCTTTGATGCTCTTCGAATCCGGATATTGTTTAGTTGTGTAAATGGTGTCAGTCCTGTCTGCTTTTTGAAATAGTTACAAAAATAGTTCGGATTCATATGTACCAAATCCGCAAGTTCTGCAAGTGTAATTTTTCGAGCAAAATTCTCTTCCATATACTTAATACAAAGTTTTGTATCTTCTGTTTTTTTGTTACCAAACTCATCCGACACTTGCTCCAAAAGTCCATTTTCCAGAAGGGTACAAAATAATAAAGTTAAATCTGCAAAAACCATCCTTTTTGAATGAATGTGTTTGTTGAACATTCGGTCAACAATTGGGCTGATGAGGGCATACTTCTCATGTTCTCTGAGAATCATTCGTGGTAACTTCAGTACTCTGTTTGCAATAGGGGTAGTAAATTCCTGCTCAAAAAAATGCTGCTCCCCGAACTGAAACAAAGCGGCTTCAAATACTGCTGCGTGGTATTGAACTTCTTCGGAATATGAAGCATAAGAATGCAGTTCTTCCGGATTAATAAATAAAATATCCCCCTGTCGCAAGATATGTTTTTCTTCCGAGACAGTAACCGCTAATTCCCCACTGATTCCATAGAGTATTTCGATTTCCGGATGAAAGTGCAGATGAATCGTATGATTCACATATCTTTCTTTGTAGTATGCAAACGGGAAATTTTCCGTTCCTCTCTGTATTGTTTCCAAATACGAATTCATTTATCTATTTCACCCTCAATTCTTAATATAGTATGTTTTTTCGTTAAAATAGTTCATTTCTTTTCATCTTTTAGCTTAATATAATATGATTATATACTAATGAACATCAAACTTCAAGGAGGATATGTAACGTGAAAGACCAAAAGAGATTTGTTTATGAAACCAGACCACTTGCATTGGCACAAAATATGGTGTCCGGCAAAAAATACCGCTTTACTGTTTTAACCCCATCTCTAATCAGAATGGAATACAGTAATCAAGGTGTCTTTGAAGACCGTGCAAGCCAAAGTGTTTTTTTTAGAGATTTTCCTGAAAATCAATTTACAACCGCAATTGCTGATGGCTGGGTGAGAATTGAAACAGAAAATTTAATAGTTACTTACAAAGAGAATGAACTGTTTTCTGCTGATACCTTAAGTATCAAATTGAAGATGGAACCTGCTTCCACGTGGAACTACGGTGAAGATTTCGAAGACTTAAAAGGAACAGCAAAAACATTAGATAATGTAAATGGGGCAATTCCGTTAGAACGCGGTATCTGTTCCAGAAATGGTTTTTCTGTAATGGATGACTCTCATACAATGCTCTTAAATGAGATAGGCTGGGTAGATGTCCGTGTACCGGACACAATCGACTGCTATTTCTGGGGATATGGATTCCAATACTTAGATGCAGTAAAAGATTTATATCGCTTAACAGGTGTCCCGCCAATGTTACCGGCTTATGCATTAGGAAACTGGTGGAGCCGTTATCATGCCTATACGCAAGAGGAATATCAAGACCTTGTCTTACGCTTTGAGAAAGAAGACATTCCCTTCTCCGTCAGTGTAGTTGATATGGATTGGCATATAGTAGAGATTCCGGAGGAATACAAAAACGGAGAGGGACAGGAATTCGAAAGCGGTTGGACAGGTTACTCTTGGAACAAAGAACTATTTCCTGATTACAAAGGATTCCTCAAATTCTTAAGAGACCACAACTTAAAAACTTCATTAAATCTGCACCCTGCACAAGGGATTGGCTGTCATGAAGATATGTACGAAGAAATGGCTCTTGCCTGCGGTATTGATCCAGCCACAAAAGAGCGGGTTCGTTTTGACATTTTATCACCGGAATTTATGGAAAACTATTTTGACATCCTCCATCACCCGTATGAAAAAGATGGCGTTGACTTCTGGTGGATGGACTGGCAGCAAGGACAATCCTACTGGTGGATTCACGAAGAAAACAAAGACGGGAACCTGCAGGACGAACGCGAAATTCTCGATCCGCTTTGGATGCTAAATCATTTACATATTGCAGATATCAAACGTAACGGCAAAAGACCAATGTTCTTCTCCCGTTACAGTGGACCCGGTTCCCATCGTTACCCGGTCGGATTCTCCGGAGACACTCTGGTTACATGGGAGTCTTTAGATTTCCAGCCATACTTCACTGCAACAGCATCAAATGTTGGTTATAGTTGGTGGAGCCACGATATCGGTGGGCATATGTTGGGATATCGTGATGATAATATGATTACACGCTGGATTCAACTTGGTGTATTCTCACCAATCAACCGACTCCACAGCACTAATACGGATTTTATTCGGAAAGAGCCTTGGTGTTTTGAGGAAAAAACAGAAAATATTATGAAAAATTGGTTAAGATTAAGGCATCGTTTATTCCCATACCTTTACACCATGAACTACCGTACCCATGTTGACTTAGAGCCATTAGTGCAGCCAATGTACTATGCTTATCCAAAACGAAACGCGGCATACGAAGTGAAAAATCAGTTTCTGTTTGGTAGTGAACTGATGGTTGCTCCAATCACAAAACCAAACAACAGAATTACCCAAATGGGAAGTGTAAACGTCTGGCTTCCTAAAGGAGACTGGTTTGATTTCTTCCTTGGTCTCCACTACACAAGTAAAGCAGGAAGAACATTATCCGTTCACAGAAAAATCAACGACTATCCTGTATTCGCAAAAGCCGGCGCAATTGTTCCCATGCAGAATACATATGCACTTGAAGCAGGCGCCGACTTAGAAGTGGTTATCTTCCCTGGGGCAAGCAACCAATTTTCTCTTTACGAAGACGCAGGTGACGGAAGCGAATTTGAACATGGGGAATTCACAAAGACAGAAATGTCTTTAGAGTGGAGCGAGAACCCGGTATTTACCGTAAAACCGGCAGTTGGTGCTCTGTCGATTCTTCCTAAGACGAGAAATTACCAGTTTGTTTTAAGAGGATATCATGAAAATGTCTCTGTTAAAACACTTGTTGACGGAACTGTCATCGCTGTCAAAAGTACATACGATGCTGATACGCACTCTGTTGTTATAAAGCTGTCGGCAGATATTTCTTCTGAAATCAAGTTAATGATTTGTGGAGATTCATTCATAACAGATAATGGTGATGAAATTGCCCGTATTACAGATTTATTACAAAAAGCGCAGCTTAATACCAATATCAAAGGTGTGATTATAGAGTTTTTAAAAGATGCCCCCAAACCGCTAAAGCAAAAACTCTTTGAACTAAATTTACAATGTGCCAATGGCATAGAATATAATGATTTAATAGAAGCGATTACAGAACAATTAACTTTAATTGAAGAATAAGAAGCATATATTCTATCGAACCGGACATTTTTGAGAACGATTTGGTGCCTCTGGTACTCGATGAAATCAAATTCGAATACCAGAGGCGCCAAATCAGTTCACACCATCGAAATGGTTTGGAAAAAAACTTACCCGATGAGCACTTTCTTTCCCTCAAAGGCAAATCCGTACTTCCGGATATGTTCTGCCGGAATGCCCTTTGTAAGAAGCGCTGCAACATACTGTTTTTCCTCTATCTGCGTAAGGGCTGCAGCCACCGTATCTTTCAGCGTCGCTTCATCCTCCGGGTCGTGTACTTTAAACTCCAGAATGAGCGCATCATCCTGCGCCGGATTCTTTGGCTCTAATATCACATCATACCTGCCAAAGCCGCTCTCCCGATTGGATGTAATCAAATATCTCCCCTGCAAATCCACGATAAGCCCGAGGACAAACCCATGGTAGAACCGTTCCGGTTCTGCTCCGGAAGGACGTTTTCCCGTATCGAAATAGCTAAACACATTCAGAGCCACCCGGTTCATGTATGCATTCATCGCCTTGATGTCCCCCAAAAGCAATTCCTTGATAAACTCATTATAATCTCCCTCGGCATCCATAAACCAGTTCCGTATCATGTTTTGGAACATCAATCTCACTTCCCAATTGGTCAGTGTCAGCGTATACTTTGGA